>URTB01000040.1 GCA_900550595.1 uncultured Collinsella sp. | reverse complement strand
TGAAGATCTCGGCTGCGGCTCAGTCCACGTGCCCCCGTTGCGGCGCTGTCAAGCTCCCGCACCACGTGTGCCCCAGCTGCGGTTTCTACAAGGACCGCGAGGTTATCGTTACCGAGTAACTGTATACTCTGGATACGATGCCGTTCCAACTGGAACCACAATGGCCGGCTCAATGAGTCGGCCATTTTTGTATAAGGAGCATATGAAATGAGTAACGTTCGCGTTTGTGTAGACGTTGTGGGCGGAGACGAGAAGCCCCAGGTTGTTCTTGACGGCATTGAGGCCGCCCTGGCAACTGATCCCGATATCGAGGTCATTGCTGTCGGGCCTTCCGACATCGTCAACCCTTTTGCCGCGACCCATGCGCGCGTGGAGGCTCTTGAAGCTCCCGATGTCATCGCCATGGGCGATGATCCCATCCGCGCCGTGATGACCAAGCGCAAATCCTCGATTGTGCTTGCCTGCCGTGCTATTAAGAAGGGCAATGCGGATGCTTTTTTCTCCGCTGGCTCGACCGGTGCCATGACGGCTGCCGCTACCGCGTATGTGACGCCGTTTAGGTATTTGGCGGAGGGCAAGAAGCAGCCGGTGCGTCCTTGCCTCACCAATGCGCTGCCCAACCGAGCCGGCGGTCTTACGGTGTTGTGCGACATGGGTGCCAACCCCGATGTCGAGGTCGACGACATGGTTCGCTTCGCTCAGATGGGCGCAGCCTATGCCCGCGTGGTCTTGGGCATCGAACATCCGCGTGTTGGTCTGCTCGGTAACGGTACCGAGGACGAGAAGGGCTCCATCTTTACCAAGGCGTGCTTCCCGGCCATGAAGGCCGCGGTCCCCGGCTTTGTGGGCAACTGTGAGGGTACCGACCTCACGTCGGGCAACTTTGACGTTGTGGTAGCCGACGGCATGTCGGGCAATATTGCGCTCAAGGCCACCGAGGGCGCTGCCAAGTTTTTGCTACAAGAGCTCAAGGGCGCCTTTATGTCTTCGCTCGGCACTAAGATCGCCGCGCTGCTCATCAAAAAGCAGATGCGCCAGATTAAAGCTAAGCTCTCGGGCGATGCCAAGGGTGGAGCGATTCTGCTGGGCCTTCGCGGTGTCGTTTTGATTGGCCATGGCGCAACGTCGGTTGAGGCCGTTAAAAACGGTACGCTCGCCGCGGCCCAGGCCGTGCGGGCCGGGCTTATCGAAAGCGTTGCCAATTCCATGGAAGGTATCGTTTAGTAAGAGCGCCGTTACGTGGCTCAAGCTATGCATCGTGGGGTAGAATCGGAGCCGTGTTGCAATACGGTCCCACCCGTGCAACGCATTGTGTTCCACGACTTATGAGAGGAAGCGCTATGGATCGCTCCGAAATCTTTGATAAGATCGCCGAGGTTGCTGCCGACGTGCTGGGCGTTGACGTTGCCGAGATCAGCGATGAGACAACTTTTGACGACCTCGATGCCAATTCGCTCGAGCGCCTGCAGCTGGTGACGGCCATCGAGGATGAGTTTGACCTCGAGATCGATGACGAAACCCTGTTGTCGCTCAACTCCGTTGCTGACGCCGTCGACGCTATCGAAAATGCCAGGGAGGCCTAAGTCTTGGCTTTATCTCAACGACTCACGCGCGCCCAGGAAATCCTGGGCCACGAGTTCAATAACAAGGTGCTGCTGCGCGCGGCGCTCACGCACCCCTCGGCTGTCGAGGGACAGCCTGTTTCGGCGAGCTATGAGCGACTCGAGTTTTTGGGAGACTCCATTTTGGGCGCCGTGGTGGCTCGTTCGCTCTTTGAGTCTTATCCCGAGTTTGATGAGGGCAAGCTCACGCGTCTAAAAGTATCGCTTGTTTCGGGTGCCACGCTATCCGAGGTGTCGCATGAGCTGGGCATCGACGACATCATCATCTTTGGTGCCTCCGAGACCGGCACCGGCGCGCGTGGTCTTCACTCGGCGCTCGAGAACGTCTACGAATCGCTTGTGGGAGCGTTGTACCTTGATGCCGGCTGGGATGCGGCGGCGGAGTTCATCCACCGCACGCTTAAGCCCCATTTGGCTACCGAGCGCGCCGAGCACCCGGCGAACCCCAAGTCGTTTTTGCAGGAGTGTGTGCAGGCTGACGGCCATGAGCCCCCGGCATACAAGCTGGTTGGCTCCGAGGGCCCGGCGCATGCGCCCACCTTTACCGCTGTGGTGCTTGTCGACGGCATCCGTCAGGGTCGCGGCACCGGTGCTTCCAAGAAGGAGGCCGAGGGGGCTGCTGCGCTCGAGGCGCTCGATCGCATGGGTTACACCACCAACGGCGTGATCCTGAACAAGAAGCTCGTTTAAGCGAGGAATCGTGTATCTCAAGTCCCTTACGCTCAAAGGGTTCAAGTCATTTGCCGACCGCGCCCACATGACGTTTGAGCCGGGCCTGACGGTCATCGTCGGTCCCAACGGCTCGGGTAAATCGAACATCTCCGACTCGATTCTGTGGGTCCTGGGCGAACAGAGCGCTAAGCAGCTGCGTGGCCAGGCTATGGAAGATGTCATCTTTTCGGGCTCGTCGGCGCGAAAACCGGTTGGCGTTGCCGAAGTCACGCTGGTGCTTGACAACTCGGATCATATGCTGCCCGTCGATTTTGATGAGGTTGCCATTACGCGCCGCATGTACCGTTCGGGTGAAAGCGAATACCTTATTAACTCGAGTCCGTGCCGTCTGATGGATATCCAGGACATTTTGCACGATTCGGGCTTGGGTAAGGATACGCATTCCATTATCAGTCAGGGCAAGCTCGACGCCATTTTGCAGAGCCGTCCCGAGGAGCGCCGTGCCCTTATCGAGGAGGCTGCCGGCATTTCCAAGCACAAGCGCCGCAAGGAGCGTGCGCTCAAAAAGATTAAGTCGATGGACGAGCACCTTACTCGTGCCCGCGACATCAATAAGGAGATTGCCCGTCAACTGCGACCTCTGGAGCGTCAGGTCGATCGCGCGCGCAAGTACAAAGAGCTGTCCTCGCGCGCGAACGAGCTTACGCAGATGTTGGCCGTTGACGAGCTCCGTTCGCTGCAGTCGCAGTGGAACGACCTGGAGAGCCGCTCTAAGGAGGGTGCCGCCGAGCTGGAGCTTGCGCAGTACCGCTTAGGTGAAAAGGAGCGCGAGCTCGAGAAACTCCAGGTCATGCTCGAGGAAAAAGGCCTGTTTGTTGGCGATCTGGGCGAGCAGCGCCGCCATATGCAAGATGTAGTCGGTCGCATTAGCTCTGACATGCGCCTGCTCGAGGAAAAGGGCCACAACATGGTGTCGCGCCTGTCCGACATGCGCGGCCAGATTTCGAGCTCCGAGCATCAGCGTCGTCGCGTGGTCGAGGAGCTCGAGGACGCGCGTGCCCAGCTCGAAGAGGTGACCGGTGCGCACATGCAGGCCCAAAAGGACGTTGACGCCGCCGGACCTGCCGCCGCTCAGCTCCACGAGCGTCGCGTAGCGCTCGATGCGCAGATTTCGCAGCTTACGCGCGAGCAGCGCGATGTGCAGCGCGTTGCCGATAACGCTGCGCTCGAGCTCGCCAAGGTGAAAGACTCGCTGAGTAACGCCGAGGTCGAGGACAATATGTATGCCTCGCGTCTTGAGCAGATTGACGAGCAGCTCGAGGAGGTCATGGCCTCGCTCGAGAGTCGTCGCGACCGCGCTGAGGAGCTCGATGGCGCGCTCGATCAGGCTCGCCAAGCCCAGGTCGATGCGCGCCAGGCCACCGAGGTTGCCCGTGCGGCGTTGAAAGACTTGCGTGCCGGTGAGAGCGAGGCGCGCAACAAGCTGTCCGAGGTGCGCTCTGAGCTTGCGAGCCAAAAGAAGCTCGATGCTCGTATGGCCGATAGCTCGCCATTGGTGAGCCGTCTGGTAGGGGCATTGGGCGATGACGTAACGGGCCGTTTGGGCGACGTTCTCGAGGCGCCGCGTGAGCTCGAGGGCCTGGTCGAACAGCTGCTTGCCGGCGATATCGATGCCCTGTTGTTTGATGACGCCGCCACGCTTGAGCGTGCCGGTCGTGCGGCTCTGGACCAAAAGAAGGCCTCGGGCGAGGCGCTGCTGGTGGCGCGTGGGGTGAGCGGCTCTGCTGCTGCCGAGGGCGCTGCCGGTTCGCGTCTGGTTGATCGCCTGTCCGTGCGTGCCGGATATGGTCCTGTTGTCGAGGCATTGCTCGGCGGCTATTACGTGGTCGATGATTTGGCTGCTGCGCTGGCAGCGCCGGTCGTTGACGGCGTGACCTATGTGACCACCGATGGCGCCCGCGTGCGCTGCGGCGGTTTGGTGCGCGTGGGGCTCGATGCCGGCGAGGCTTCGGGTGCCTTGGAGCGCAAACGTCGTATTCGTGAGCTGGAGGGCCTGGAGCCCGATTTGACTGCCGTGTTTGAGCATGTGTCGGACCAGGTTGTCGAGGCCAACGCGGCCGTCGAGGAGGCGCGTTCCGCCGAAGGCGATGCGGCCGGCGAGATTGCTCGACTTGAGGGCGAGCGCCGCTCGCTGCTCTCCGAGATCGGCCGCCTGGAGCAAAGCGCCAACAATGCCGAGGTCGAGCGCGTACGCATTTCCAAGCGCCGTGAGCGGGCTGCTGAGGCCGTCCGTGCCGCTCGTCCACGCGTGGATGAACTTACTCGCTCGCGGGACGAAGCTCGTGCGCAGGCGAGCGAATTGGGCTTGCAGATTGCCGAAGCCAACGACGATCTCGACCGCGTGCGCCGCGATGACTCCGAGGCCGCCGGTAAGCTCGCCGATGCCAAGGTGCGTTTGGCCCAGACGAGCGAGCGCCTGCGTTCGCTGAGGGGTCGCGTGCCCGATCTGGAGCATCGTCTGGAGGGTATCGACCGCCGTATCCGCGGAACGCGCCAGGCTTCGCGCTCGCTCGAGCTGCTGCGCCTGCGCGTCGATCCCATGCACGAGCGCTACTCGGCGCTGCTGGAGCGCGCCTCGGACTGGGCCGCACGCCTTCGTGACCAAGCTTCGCTCGAGGAGGCGGACTCCGCCTCCCTCAAGAAGACCATCGAGGACGCCAAGGCCGAAGTCGCTCGCGCCAAAGATAAGGTCGATACCGCCACCGCGACGCAAAACGAGTTCAAGGTCGCACGCGGCAAGCTCGAGGTGCAGGTGGAGGCGGCCATCAAGGCCATCACCGCCGACGGTACCACGGTACTCGAGGAAGCGCTCATGCTTCCCGCGCCCACCGACCGCGACGCTGCCGAGCGTGAGCTCAATCAGCTCGTTCGCCAAATCAACAACCTGGGTCCTGTGAACCAGGTTGCCATGGAGGAGTACGAGCAGCTCAAGCGTCGCGCCGATTACATCGAGGAACAGCTGGCCGATCTGGAGAGCGCGCGTAAGGCGCTCACCAAGATTACCATGGCCATCGACCGCAAGATGCGCAAAGCGTTCCTGGTGACCTTTGAGAAGGTCGATGCGAACTTCCGCGAGATCTTCGCCATGCTGTTCTCGGGTGGCCAGGCTCATCTGGAGATGACCGACCCAGAGCATCCGGCTGATACGGGTATCGAGGTCGTGGCTCAACCGCGCGGCAAGCGCATCACCAAGATGATGCTCATGTCGGGCGGCGAGAAGAGCCTGACGGCGCTCGCCCTGCTCTTTGCCGTGTACCGCACGCGCACGGTACCGTTCTATGTGCTGGACGAGGTCGAGGCGGCGCTCGACGACGCCAACTTGTCCAAGCTCATCGGCGCCCTTGATGTACTGCGTTCTGATACGCAGCTCTTGGTCATTTCGCATCAGCGCCGTACTATGGAGGACGCTGATGTTCTCTACGGCGTGTCGATGCAAGCTGACGGCGTCAGTCGCGTCGTCTCGCAAAAACTCGATCGCGAAACCGGAAAGGTCGTGAATGCATAATGGGATTCTTTGACGCTCTCTCGCGCGGACTCGAGCGCAGTCGCGAGGCCCTCAACGAGGTCTTCTACTTTGGCGGCGAGGTTGACGAAGATTTTTGGGAGGACCTTGAGGACACGCTCGTCATGGGTGACATGGGTGCCGAGGTCGCCATCCAGGTTTCTGATGACCTGCGCGATGCCGCGGCCAAGAAGAACCTCAAGACAGCCCCGCAGCTCCGTCGTGCCCTAGCCGAGCAGCTCGAGCAGCACTTTGTGCCCATCGAGCGCGATCCGTTCTCCGATACGCCGAGCTGCGTGCTGTTTGTGGGCATCAACGGCGCTGGCAAGACCACGACGGTCGGCAAGATCGCGAGCGCCATGGCCGCCCGCGGCAAGAACGTCGTGATCGGTTCTGCCGATACCTTCCGCGCCGCCGCCATTGAGCAGCTCGATGTGTGGGGCCAGCGCGCCGGCGTTCCCGTCATCAAGCGCGACCGCGGCTCCGATCCGGCAAGCGTGTGCTACGACGTGCTCGACGAGGCCGACAAGCGCGGCAGCGATCTGGTGCTTATCGACACCGCCGGTCGTCTGCACACGAGCCCCGAGCTCATGCGCGAGCTTGCCAAGGTGGTCAACGTGACGCGAAAGCGCGCTGCCAATATGGCCGCCGGCCCCATGCCCGTCTCGGTCGTCCTCGTGATCGATGCCGCCACCGGCCAAAACGGCCTCAACCAGGCGCTCGAGTTTAACGAGGCGCTGGGCCTGGACGGTATTATCATGACAAAGCTCGACGGCACGGCAAAGGGCGGTATCGCCATGGCCGTGGCCGAGAAGCTCAAGCTTCCCATCCTGCGCATCGGCGTGGGCGAGCAGGTCGATGACCTGCAGGAGTTCAATGCCAAAGATTTCTGCCGTGCCCTGGTGGGCGAGTCCAACTAAGGAGTGACTAGTGTTTGATTCTCTGAGCGATCGCCTCAACGACACATTTGACCGCCTGCGCGGCAAGGGTAAGCTGACCGAGGCCGATATCACCTCGGCCATGCGCGACATCCGCATGGCGCTGCTCGAGGCCGACGTCAACTTCAAGGTCGTCAAGGAGTTTGTCGCCAAGACCAAGGAGCGCTGCATGACCGCCGAGGTCATGGAGTCGCTGTCGCCGGCGCAAAACGTCGTCAAGATCGTGCTCGACGAGCTCACCGAGATGCTCGGTTCCACCGAGAGCAAGCTCGTCTTTAGTAACCGCATTCCTAACGTCATCATGCTCGTGGGCCTGCAGGGCTCCGGTAAGACCACGGCAGCCGTAAAGCTAGCCTACCTGCTCAAGAAGCAGGGCCGATCGCCGCTGCTCGCCGCGTGCGACGTCTACCGCCCCGCCGCTGCCGACCAGCTGGCCACGCTCGGTGGAGAGATCGGCGTGCCGGTCTTCCGCGGTGACGGCGCGCACCCGGTCGACATCGCCAAGGGCGCCATCCAGGAGGCCGTCGACCACCTGCGCGACGTGGTCATCGTCGATACCGCCGGTCGCCTGCAGATCGACGAGCAGATGATGCAGGAGGCCGTGGACATCAAGAAGGCCGTCAAGCCCGATCAGGTGCTGATGGTCGTCGATGCCATGACCGGCCAGGATATCGTCAACGTCGTCTCGACGTTTGCCGAGCGCACCGACTTTGACGGCGTGATCATCTCCAAGCTTGACGGCGACGCCCGTGGCGGCGGCGCGCTTTCGGTGCGCCAGGTGACCGGCAAGCCCATCAAGTTCGTGAGCATGGGCGAGAAGCCCGATTCCCTGGAGCCGTTTTACCCGGACCGCATGGCCAAGCGCATCTTGGGCATGGGCGATGTTGTCGGTATCATCGAGAAGGCCCAGGAGGCGGCTGACGCCAAGCAGCTCGAGGCTGCCGAGCGCATGCTGCGCGAGGGCTTCACCATGAACGATATGCTCGACCAGATGAAAGCCGTCAAGAAGATGGGCGGCATGAAGGGCATCCTGGGCATGCTTCCCGGCGGTCAGCGTGCGCTCAATCAGATGGGCGGCAACCTGGACGAGGGTATCTTCGATAAGAACGAGGCCATCATCATGTCGATGACCAAGGAGGAGCGCCTTCGCCCCTCCATCATCAACGGCCAGCGTCGCGCGCGTATCGCCAAGGGCGCCGGCGTGACCCCCACCGAGGTCAATAGCCTTATGAAGCAGTGGGGCGAGATGAACAAGTTGATGGGCCGCATGCGCACGATGGCCAATCAGGCGCAGGCCGGCGGCAAGAAGGGCAAAAAGGGCAAGAAGGGCAAAAAGATGCGCATGCCCAATATTCCCGGTCTGGATGCCATGGGCCTGGGCGGCATGGGCGGCCTGGGCGGACTTGGGACGGGCGGTCCCAAGTCCGATATGGACCTGCTGCGTCAGATGGAAGCGCAGATGCGCAATAAGAAGTAACGGCTTGGTTGAGTCGACTACGACGAAGGCCGCCTGGATGGTGTTCCAGGCGGCCTTCGTCGTTCGTTCATGGGTTGTTGTACGTGTGGAAGCTTGCTGGCGCCAGGACATGTGCCGCTAGTGGCAGCCGCAGCCCTCGTGCCCATCATGGTCGTGGTGACCGTGGCAGCCGCAGGACTCGTCATGCTCGTGGGTGTGCTCGTGGTTATGGCCGTGGCAGTCGCAGGTGGCCTCGCCGGTCTGCGCGAGCGTGCCGGCAATGAGGGCCTCGACGCAAGCGTCGCAGCTGCCCTGGGCACCTGCGTATACCGTGATGCCGGCTTGGGCAAGCGCGTTGATAGCGCCGCCTCCAATACCTCCGCAGATGAGCGTGTCGACGCCACTGTTGGCAAGCAGGCCCGCCAGGGCGCCGTGACCGGTGCCGCCGGTGCCCACGACCTGCTCGTTGAGCACCTTGCCGTCCTGGATGTCGTAGATCTTGAACTGCTCGCTGCGGCCAAAGTGCATAAAGATGTTGCCGTTGTCGTACGTCGTTGCCACCCTCATGGTGCCGACCTCCTTTGCTGGCCATGCGGCCGTCTTCGTGGTGATGGGGGAGTATGCGATATTACCGCCCTCGATACTCAGCGCGCGCCCGTTGACCAGTGCGTTTGCCACCTTGCGATGCGCGCGGCTGCAGATGGCCGCCACGGTGGCGCGAGCGATGCCCATGTGCTGGGCGACGGTCTGCTGATTGAGGCCTTCCAGGTCGCACAACCGCAGGACTTCGAGCTCGTCGACCGTCATCTCGATGGCGTCTCCGCTGGCAAGGCCGTCAGGGGTAAAGCCGCGATATTCGGGGATGATCCCAACGCGGCGCAATTTTTCGCGTCTTCCTGCCATACACTCTCCAAATCTGACATATGTCAACAATAGAATAGCGAACGTACGGATTTGCGCAAGAAATTTCTGGCATATGTCAGAAAATGAGGGCTTATGTTTGGGCTGTGGGGCCGCGT
>URTB01000039.1 GCA_900550595.1 uncultured Collinsella sp. | reverse complement strand
GTCACGTGCTGGTGCGCAACGGCGAGGTCGTGGCGCGCATTCCGCTGGCGCTCGGCGGTCTGATGAGCGAAGGCACGGCCGAGGACGTTGCCGCGCAGCACGACGACTTTATGGTCAAGGCGCGCGCCATGGGTATTGAGCCGCCGCTCGACCCCATCATGGGCATCATCTTCCTGCCCCTGCCGGTCATCCCGACGCTCCGCATTCGCCCCGAGGGCATGTTCGACGTCACAACCTTCACCTACGCCGACTAGTCATTAGGCGTTCCTTTTTTGCCCGGCACTTGGGGACGGTCCTTGCGACGCTCCGTGAAGACTGTCCCCAAATTAGCTACCCTGCCGGGTTGCTACTGCTAGGCGAGGGCGGCCATGATGGTGCGGGCGACGCCGTCGTGGTCGTTGTCGTATTCGGTGATGGCGTCGGCGGCCTCGCGGTCCTCGAGCTCGCCGTTGATCATGGCCATGCCGTGGCCCGCTGCCTGCAGCATGGGGATGTCGTTGATGTTGTCGCCGAACGCCCAAGCGTCGGCGAGGCGCTCGCCCAGGTGCTCGCATAGCCACGTGAGGGCCGTTCCCTTGGTGGCGCCCTCGCCCATGACCTCGATATTCATGGCGTATGAACGCGTGACCTCAATGCCTTCGAGCGTGTCGAGCTCCGCCGCGATGGCATCGCGATCGGCCGGGTCGTGCCAGTACATGGCGATGCGTTCGAGCGTCTCGACCTCGTCGATCTTGCTGTCGATATCCATGTCGATCGGTGTCCGTGTGCGCTTGAGCGAAGCCGCGATGTGGGGGTCGCCGCCGCAGAATTCGTCCAGGCGCGTGTAGAGCGAGCGGGGGAGGAAGCACTGCCCATCCGCGAAGATATCGAAGGTCACGTCATGGCCGGCGGCAATGCTATGGACGCGGTGGGCGATGGCGCGGTCGAGCGGTCGGCTCAAAATGCGCGTAGCACGTGAAGTATCGGTGGGCGTACCATCGTCGAGCTGCCAGACGCTGGCACCGTTGGCGCAGACCGCGTAGTGTACGGCGGGGTGGGCGAGGACGGGCTCAAAGATGCCCGACAGCGGGCGCCCCGTGCAGGGCACAAATTCAATACCGCGGCGCGCAAGCTCGTCGAGCATCGCCCAGGTGGCGTCGCTCATCTGCTTATCACTCGTCAACAGCGTTCCATCCATATCGGAAAACACAATCATTTGATGCAGCCCTTTCTGCTGGTATAAAAAGCGTGGCCGAGGGCGGTGATGCCCTGGCCACGCTCGAGTTCTATAACGGTCCGCGTCCTAGCGGTCGGCGAGCGGCTTGTACTCCAGCGGCTCGATAACCGGGCGATACGCGGGACGGATGATGCGGTGCGCGCAGAAGAGCTCTTCCATGCGGTGCGCCGACCAGCCGGCCATGCGGGCGACGGCGAACAGCGGCGTAAAAAGTGTCTCGGGCACGCCGAGCATCTTGTAGATAAAGCCTGTGTACAGGTCGATGTTGGCGCAGATAGGCTTGGTCATGCCGTGGTCGCGCATCACCTGCGGTGCCAGGCGCTCGATGCGCTCGATGAGCGCGAACTCATCGCCCAGGTCCTTCTTGGCGGCAAGTGTGCGTGCGTAGTGGCGGCAGACCTCGGCTCGCGGGTCGCTGAGCGTGTAGACGGCGTGGCCCATGCCGTAGATGAGACCCGTGCCGTCGAAGGCCTGTTTGTCGAGAATCTTGCCCAGGTAGGCTGCGACCTCGTCCTCGTCCTCCCAATTGGAGACATGCGCACGGATGTCCTCGTGCATGGACACGACCTTGGCGTTGGCGCCGCCGTGGCGCGGGCCCTTGAGCGAGCCGATAGCCGCGGCGTAGGCGGAATACGGATCGGTGGCCGAGGAGGATAGTACGCGGCAGGCAAACGTGGAGTTGTTGCCGCCGCCGTGCTCGGCATGCAGCATGAGCATCACGTCGAGCAGCATGGCTTCGTCGCGGGTGAATGCCATGCCGCCGCGCAACACCTGCAGGATGGTCTCGGCGGTGGAGAGGCCGGGTGTGGGGTGCGGGACATGAACCTCGGAGCCGCGGCGCTTGGCGACCGAGGCCATATGCGCGAAGGCGGCGATGCGGGGGAGACGGGCGAGCATGGAGATGGCGACGTCGATTTCGTGCTCGGGTGTAATGGCGTCGGGCTCGGCGTCGAAGGCGTAGAGCAGCAGCACGGCGCGCTGAAGCACATTCATGATGCTCGACGACACCGTGGTCATGGGGAACTCGCGGACGTATTCGTCGCTCAGGTGCCTAAAAGCACCCAGGCGTCCGCAAAAACCGTCGAGCTCCTCTTTGGTGGGCAGTGAGCCCGTGATGAGCAGGTAGGCGACCTCTTCGTAGCCATAGCGATCCTCGGCCTGGGCGTTGTTGACCAGGTCCTCGATGCTGTAGCCACGAAGCGTGAGTTTGCCCTGATCGGGCACGACCTTTCCGTCGACCTTGTTGTAGCCATGCACATCCGAGATACGGGTGAGACCCGCGACCACGCCCGAGCCGTCGGCATTGCGCAGGCCGCGCTTGACGTTGTGCTCTACGAACAGGTCCTCGTCGTACGGGGCGGTCGGCAGGCCGTGGTAGAGGTTTTCGCTTTCGGGCGAAATCTGACGGCTCGCCTCGTAATCCAGAACCAGGCGGCTCAGGTGATCGTCGAAGCGGTAGTAGATTTTCTTGGCGTCGTAGGCCATGCGCGCTCCTCTCCGGTCCGCTTTGGGGCCGCGCGCTTGGACGATATGACGTCAAGCTGCCCCGAGCGGCTTGTTCGCTACAGGCGGTACATAAAGTTAAAGACGTCCTCGCGCTGAATGGACACGTTGACGCCCGAAAGCTCGCCGGCCTCGGCCAGGGCCTTCTGCAGCTCGGCGAAGTCGAGCTTGGACTCGGCGGTGTCGGCCAGCATGGTCATGGTGAAGATGTCCTCGATAATGGACTGCGTGATGTCGCGGATGTCGACGTTGGCCTCGCCCAGAACACGGGTGACGCCGGCGACGATACCGGGGCGGTTCTTGCCAAGGACGGTGATGACGATGCGGGAGGACGAGATCTCGGCCATGGGAAACCCTTTCGCGTGTTGGCGGCGCGCGGGGGCGCTCCGCTACGGTACAGTGTTCATCATTGTACCTGTCTGGCGCAAAAAAGGGCACCTTTGCTGCGGCGTTACACGTCTGCAACATGGGAGAAGGGGCAAAGGCGCCCGTTTGCCGCGATTCGTCGTGTCGTCTGCCGTGCCTTGGGCGCGATGCACAACGCAAAGACCGTGAACCTTTTGTGGGACGCTCGACGCCGTGGTACCATAGCCGAGTTTGTTGTCTTGGTCGGAAACCAAGACGCCTTATGCGCTGATCGGTAACCAGCGCCTGACCAATAAGGAGTCCTACCATGAAGCAGGGTATCCATCCCCAGTATGTCGAGTGCACGGTGACGTGCTCCTGCGGCAACACCTTCAAGACGCACGCTACCGTGTCCGAGATGAAGGTCGAGCTTTGCAACGAGTGCCACCCGTTCTACACCGGCCAGCAGAAGTTCGTCGACACCGGTGGACGCGTCCAGCGCTTCGCCGACAAGTTCGGTGGCGCCGCTGCCGCTCAGCTCAAGAAGGCCGAGGAGGCCAAGGCTGCTAAGGCCGCCAAGGCTGCTGAGGCCGAGGCTGCTCGCAAGGCCGCCGCTGAGGCTAAGGCTGCCGAGAAGGCTAAGCGTGCCGCTAAGTTTGCCGAGGAGGCTGCCAAGCAGGCCGCCGAGGCTCCCGCAGAGGCTCCCGTCGAGGAGGCCGCTGCCGAGGCCGAGACCACCGAGGCTGCTGAGTAAATAGCTCGCCGCGGAAACACTCGCATTCATGGCAAAAGGGCCGCGCATCCATTTGGGTGCGCGGCCCTTATCTTTTTATTGGTGCAAACCAACCTGTCCCCATTGCACCAGGTTGGTGCGAAGGGAACAGGTTGGTTTGCACCAAATGGCAGAGAGACGGCGTTTTCCAAGATAAAAGCTGCCAAAATAAACCAGTCTCTTTTTAGCAGGTTGGTCGTAGTTATTACGTGGTCGAGCGTGTCGACCGCATAGGCGACGCCTTGTTTGGCTAAAGTACAAATATCTGTGTTTAACTCGTCCAAGGTTTCATGCCGCGGGCGATGGCCAAAAAGGAAAACCACATGGGATTCATGTCAAAGTTGCTGTCCTTTGGATCTGATAAGGACCTGAAGCGCTACTACAAGATCGTCGACAAGATCAACGGTCTTGAGCCCCAGTTTGAGAAGATGACCGAGGAGGAGCTCCGCGCCCAGACCGATAAGTTCCGTGAGCGCTACGCCAACGGCGAGTCGCTCGACGACATGCTCCCCGAGGCCTTTGCCACCGTGCGCGAAGCTTCCAAGCGCACCATGGGCATGCGTCACTTTGATGTACAGCTCATCGGCGCCATGGCGCTGCACGAGGGCCACATCGCCGAGATGAAGACCGGCGAAGGCAAGACCCTCGTCTCCACGCTGGCCGGCTATCTCAACGCTATCGCCGGTAAGGGCGTGCACGTCGTCACCGTCAACGACTACTTGGCCAAGCGCGACTCCGAGTGGATGGGCCGTATCTACAAGTACCTGGGCATGACCGTCGGCCTGCTGCAGAACAACATGCCGCTCGAGCTTAAGCGCCCGGCCTACCAGGCCGACGTCACGTACGGCACCAACTCCGAGTTCGGTTTCGATTATCTGCGCGACAACATGGTTACCCGCCCCGAGCAGCGTGTTCAGCGCGGCCACAACTACGCCATCGTCGACGAGGTCGACTCCATCCTGATCGACGAGGCCAGAACGCCGCTCATCATCTCGGGCGCCGGCACCAAGTCCGCCAGCACTTACAAGGACTTCGCGCGCGCCGTGCGCGGCCTTGAGCGCGGTGAGGACGTCTCGCACGACATGCTCACCGCCACCGAGGACGTGGAGCCCACGGGCGACTTCGTCATGGACGAGGCCAAGCACACCATCGCCGCCACCGAGCGCGGCCTTAAGAAGATTGAGCGCCGCCTGGGTATCGATGACATCTATGCCGATCTCTCCGGCCAGCTGGTCAACCACCTGCAGCAGGCGCTGAAGGCCCAGTACATGTTCCACCGAGACAAGCAGTACGTGGTTACCAACGGCGAGGTCAAGATCGTCGACGAGTTCACCGGTCGTATCATGGAAGGCCGCCGCTATTCCGAGGGCCTGCACCAGGCCATCGAGGCCAAAGAGGGCGTGCTCGTGCGCGAGGAGAACCAGACCCTTGCCACCATCACCCTGCAGAACTACTTCCGCCTGTATGACAAGCTCTCCGGCATGACCGGTACGGCGCTCACCGAGGACGCCGAGTTCCGCGAGATCTACAAGCTGCCCGTCGAGGTCATTCCCCCCAACAAGCCCGTGCAGCGTGTTGACCACGAGGACCTGGTCTACCGCACCATCCAGGCCAAGTACAACGCCGTTGCCGACGACGTTGAGCGTCGTCACGCCAAGGGCCAGCCGGTCCTGGTGGGCACCGTCTCCATCGAGAGCTCCGAGAAACTGTCCGCCGCCCTCACTAAGCGCGGTATCGCGCACGAGGTCCTCAACGCCAAGCACCACGAGCGCGAGGCCCATATCGTGGCCCAGGCTGGTCGCTATGGCGCCGTGACCATCGCTACCAACATGGCCGGCCGTGGTACCGACATCCTGCTGGGCGGCAACCCCGACGAGCTGGTGCGCGAGCGCCTGGAGTACGAGGGCCTGACCATGGAGGACGTGACGCCCGAGCAGCTCGAGCAGTTTAACGCCGAGGCCAAGGAGACCTGCAAGGCCGAGCGCGAGCGCGTGCTTGCCGCCGGCGGCCTGACCGTTATCGGCACCGAGCGCCATGAGTCCCGCCGTATCGACAACCAGCTGCGTGGCCGTTCCGGTCGTCAGGGCGATCCGGGCGAGACCCAGTTCTACCTGTCACTCGAGGATGACCTCATGCGCCTGTTCGGCGGCGACAGGATGGACCGCGTCTCCAAGATGATGGTCACGGCCGACATGGGCGACGACATGCCCATCCAGCACAAGATCATTTCCAAGGCCGTCGAGAATGCCCAGCACAAGGTCGAGAGCATCAACTTCTCCATGCGTAAGAGCGTTCTTGAGTACGACGACGTCATGAACAAGCAGCGCCAGGTCATCTACGCCGAGCGCAACAAGATTCTGGACGGCAAGGACCTGACCGACCACATCACCGAGGTCATGCACGATACCGTGTACCGCTGCGTGCAGGAGTTCTGCACCAAGGACAGCCACGAGGGCGAGCGCGATCTTGAGGGTCTGCGCAAATGGGTCGTCGAGCTGACCGGTCATATCGATACCCCTCAGTTCCCCGACGAGGACTTTGAGGCCCTGGCCGCCGATGTCTTGGCCTATGTTGAGAAGTGCTACAACATGAAGGCCGAGCGTCTGGGCGAGGACCTGATGCGCGAGCTCAATACCCAGGTCATGCTGCGCGTCATCGATACGCGTTGGATGAACTACCTGCAGGAAATGGACTACCTCAAGACCGGTATCGGCCTGCGCGGCTTTGGCCAGCGCGACCCGCTGGTTGAGTACAAGACCGAGGCCTACGCTGCGTTCCAGATACTCGTCGATACCATGTACGAGGATTACCTGCGCACTGTTCTGCGCATTGAGCTCAAAGCTGCCCCGCAGGCTGTGGAGCACAAGGAGGACCCCGCCCTTAAGGGTGCGCGCTTCTCTGGTCCCGCCGAGGTCGATGGCGACAACAGCGATTCGGTACTGCGCAAGCAGGCTCAGGTGCAGGCCCGCACCGCCGTCCAGGGTGGTCCGGCTGCCGTTAACAACGGTGGCAAGGTGACGACCTACCGCAAGTCCGAGAGCGATGACCCCTATGTCAACGTGGGCCGCAACGACCTTTGCCCTTGCGGTAGCGGTAAGAAGTTTAAGTACTGCCACGGCAGGAATCGTTAATGGCCGAGACTCTAGAGGTAACTCCCGCCGAGTTGGACGCGTTTGCGGACCGACTCGGCGAGGTCGAGTCGTATCTCCATTTGGACGAGAAGCGCACCCGCGTGGCGGAGCTCGAGGCCAAAAGCGTCGCCCCGGGCTTTTGGGACGACGCCGATGCCGCTCGCGCCACGATGGAGGAGATCGCACGCGCCAAGGAGGACATCGCCGCCGTGGATACCGCGCGCGGTGAGCTTTCCGATGCTCGCGCCGCGTTGGAGCTTGCCGAGGAAATGGGCGATGACCCCGATGCCGCTGCGCTGCGCGAGGAGGCTGCTGCTACGGCGGAGCGCCTATCCCGCGCCATCGACGAGCTTGAGCTTGCGAGCTGGTTTACCGGGGAGTTCGACCATGGCGACGCGATTGTGACCATCAAGCCCGGGCAGGGTGGCTTGGAGGCCCAGGACTGGACCTTCATGCTCTTTAAGATGTACATGAAGTACTGCCAGCGCCGCGGTTGGAAAGTCACCATCAACGATTGCCCCGCGGCCGAGGTTATCGGCATCGATCGCGCGACCTTTACCGTCGAGGGCAAGGACGCCTTTGGCATGCTTCGTGCCGAGGCCGGAGTTCACCGCCTGGTGCGCATTAGCCCCACCGACGACAAGAAGCGCCGCCAGACTACGTTTGCCGGCGTTGAGGTCATTCCGGTGCTGCCCGACGATATCGATATCGAGATTAGCCCCGATGACATTCGCGTCGACGTGTACCATGCAAGCGGCCCGGGCGGCCAGGGTGTCAACACCACCGACTCCGCCGTGCGCGTGACGCATTTCCCCAGCGGTATCGTTGTCACGTGTCAAAACGAGCGCAGCCAGATTCAAAACAAGGCCGCGTGCATGCAGATCCTCAAGGCCCGTCTGTACGAGATTGAGCTCGAAAAGCGCGCCGAGGCCCTGGACGAGATTCGCGGACCCAAGACCACAATTGGTTTTGGCAACCAGATCCGCAGCTACGTGCTCTACCCGTACCAGATGGTTAAGGACCTGCGCACGG
The DNA here is from genome assembly GCA_900550595.1 of uncultured Collinsella sp. Classification (GTDB taxonomy): domain Bacteria; phylum Actinomycetota; class Coriobacteriia; order Coriobacteriales; family Coriobacteriaceae; genus Collinsella. The sequence continues at coordinate 1,438 of URTB01000039.1, read as the reverse complement.
GTGTGGAGACCAGCAATGTCGAGGCCGTTCTTGACGACGGCGATCTGGATCCATTTGTGATTGGCTATCACCGTTGGGCTACCGGCAACGCTGACGCGGAGGCCCCGTCTGCATAAACCGCTCAGTTTATGTGGAAATGGATTAAAACCCTCCGAGCAGGGTGGTTTTGTATCCAGAACATACCCTGCACAGGGGTGGTTTTTGTTTGGCGAATCGGTAGAATCGAATACATGAAGAAGTTCAAAGCGCATCCGATGGGGTGCGCTTTTTTGAAGGAGGCAGCATGGCATATCGTCTGGACATCAAGCGCATTCTTTCGATGAACTTCTTTCACGATCTGCCCCAAATCATGTTGGGGTGTGCCTTGGCCGCCATCGCGACCGACCTGTTTTTGGTTCCCAACGGGCTTGCCGCCGGTGGCGTTACGGGCCTTGCGACGATTATCCAGGCGGTCGGCGCAACGCGAGGCGTGTCGCTTCCCGTCGGTATCCAGACTATCGTGATGAATGCCCTGCTGCTGCTGGTCGTTATGCGCGAGGGCGGCATGTTCTACGTGGTGCAGACGGCGACGGGCTTTGTGCTGCTGGGCTTCTTTACCGATCTGTTTGCCCCGTTTGTAGCGCCTCTGGCACATGCGGACCTGATGCTTCCCGCTATGTGGGGCGGCATTATCACGGGCATCGGTTACGGCATGGTGTTGCGCGCCGGCGCCAATACCGGCGGCTCGGACACGATTGGCCAAATCATCTCGCGTAACACCTCGCTGCCGGTAGGCTCGACCGTCATGGCGATCGACGTTGCCGTATGTGCGGCATCGGCTCCGGTCTTCTCGCTCGAAAATGCTCTGTACGCAGGACTTTCGATGGTGATTAGCGGCTATGTGATCGATGCCGTGGTCGATGGCGGCAATAAGCGTCGTATGGTACTCATCATCTCGGATAACTTCCCCGATATCGCGGCCGACATCATGTATGGTCTGGGTCGCGGCTGCACCAAATTAAAGGCGACCGGTATGTATTCGGGCGTCGAGAAGCCGGTGATCATGGTGATCGTTAGCCGTCGAGAGCTCAACACCCTCAAAACGATCGTGCGCGAGCGCGATCCTCACGCCATTGTGACGGTCGCCGACGTTACGGAAGCCTTCGGTGAGGGATTCAAGGACATTAACGCGTAGGCTGAATTTCGATTTGCGGACATGATCCGTTTTCCTCCGTCCCCAAGGGATCAAGTGATCCGTAGGGGACGGCAGGATTTCGGATCATTTTTGTGCCGGGGCGAGAGGTAGACACCGCATCCAAAAGACGTTCACATTGATAAACCGTTTCATCAGCGGTTCTGCCTGCTAAATTGTTCAAATAATGATAAAAACTCTGGTAAAGCCATCAGTTTCCAGCATAATGAATGACGTACGTGCATTGCGGCTGTGTTGGGATTACCT
>URTB01000038.1 GCA_900550595.1 uncultured Collinsella sp. | reverse complement strand
TTATTGAGGTCAAGGTCGGAAAAACCGACGCCCGCAGGGGCGTCGGCAAAGTACTCGACCAGTTTGTTCTCGTCGTATTGCACCTTAGATCTCCATGACCTCGGCTTCTTTTTCCTTCAGAAGCTCCTCGACCTTGGCAACATACTCATCGGTATGCTTCTGGACCTTGGCCTGCTCGCGACGGACATCGTCCTCGGTGAGATCTTCGTCGCGCTCGAGCTTGTTGTTAAAGTCGCGACGGATGTTGCGAATGGAGACCTTGGCCTGCTCGGCATACTCGCGGCACTCCTTGACGAGCTCGCGACGACGCTCCTCGGTGGGAGCCGGGAACGGCAGGCGCACGACGGTACCGTCAGAGTTGGGGGTAATGCCCAGATCGGAAGCGCTGATAGCCTTCACGATGGCGTTGACGAGCGCCTTATCCCAGGGCTCGATGAGCAACATGTGGGCCTCGGGGGTCTTAACGGCGGCAACCTGGGTAACCGGCGTGGGGACACCGTAGTAATCGACCGAGATGTCGGACAGAATGTTAGCGTTGGCGCGGCCCGTGCGAACCTTGGAGAAGTTGTGCTTGAGGGACTCGAGCGACTTGTCCATGTGGGCGGTGATATTCTCTGCCATGCTTAATCCTCCTGATAGACGAGCGTGCCGACGGGCTCACCCGAAAGCGCGCGCTTGACGGTGTCCTCGCCATCGATGTTGAGGACCAAAATCGGCATACGGTTATCCTGGCACAGTGCCGTAGCTGTGGAATCCATAACCTGCAGACCGCGGACGAGAACCTCGTGATAGGTAATCTTGTCAAAACGGACGGCATCGTCGCACTTGACAGGATCCTTGTCGTAGATACCGTCAACCTTGGTGGCCTTAATCAGGACCTCGGCACCAATCTCACAGGCACGAAGAGCCGCGGCGGTGTCGGTCGTAAAGTACGGATTGCCCGACCCGGCGGCAAAAATTACGACGCTGCCCTTGGAAAGGTGGTTGATGGCGCGACGGCGAATATAGGGCTCGCAAATCTCGTTCATCTGGATAGCGCTCATCACGCGGCAGGGAACATCGTTGTGCTCGAAGGCATCCTGCAGGGCGAGCGCGTTCATAACGGTTGCCAGCATGCCCATGTAGTCGGCCTGGGCGCGCTCCATGCCACCGGCAGCGCCGGCCATGCCGCGGAAAATATTGCCGCCGCCGACAACAACGCCAACCTCATGGCCAACGGCGAGCAGCTCCTTGACCTGCTTGGCAAGGTGGTCGGTAACCTTGGGGTCGATGCCATATTGGCCGTCGCCCATCAGTGCTTCGCCGGAAAGCTTAAGAAGCACGCGTTTATATCGGATGTCGGACAAAGCGATCCTCCTTTAATTAGACTCTCAATATGATAGCAAAGGCTCTGATAAGAGCCATGAAAAAGCAGGCTGTGAGTAAAACCCACAGCCTGCTCATTACCAGCTACAAGAGCTTATTTACTCGCCACGGACCAGACGGTCGAAGGCAACGACGGTAATGGTGTCGCCGAGCTCCTTGGAGACCTGCTCAGCGTACTTCTTGATGGTGAGGGAGCTGTCCTTAATGAACTCCTGCTCAGTGAGCACGGACTGCTTGTAGAACTTCTCCAGACGGCCAACAGCCATCTTCTCCTGAATGGCCTCGGGCTTGCCGGACTCGGCAGCCTGAGCCATGTAGATCTGCTTCTCGTGCTCGACGGTCTCAGCCGGAACCTGATCGCGGGTAGCGCAGATCGGGGCGACGGCGGCAACCTGAAGGGCGACGTCGTGAGCGAAGGTCTTGAAGGACTCAGCCTGAGCGGTCTCGGCCTTCTCGAAGGCGAACTCGACGAGGACGCCAATCTTACCACCCATGTGGATGTAAGAAGCAAGAGCGCCGTTCTCGGCCTTGCGGGCGGCGAAACGAGAGATCTTCATGTTCTCGCCCATGATGTGAATCATCTCGGTGAGCTCGGAGGAAACGGTCTCCTCGCCCATCGGCTTCTCGAGCAGAGCGTCGACGTCAGCCGGCTCGGTGGTGGCGACAACCTCGGCGACCTTGGAAGCAAAGCCGGTGAACTTGGCGTTGGAGCCGACGAAGTCGGTCTCGCAGGAGAGCTCGAGCAGAGCGCCGGACTTGCCGTCCTCGGAGACGAACGCGGCGACAGCGCCCTCGTTGGTCTCACGGCCAGCCTTCTTGGCAGCCTTGGCGAGGCCGTTCTTGCGCAGAACGTCGACGGCGGCGTCCATGTCGCCGTCAGCCTCGACGAGAGCCTTCTTGCACTCCATCATCGGGGAGTCGGTCATCTCGCGGAGCTGCTTGACCATAGCGGCAGTAATCTGGGCCATTGTGGTTCCTTTCAAAGAGATGAAAAAGACTTAAATAGGACTGATTTACTCGGCCTTGGGCTCGGCGGCCATCTCGGCCTCGGAGACCTGCTCCTTACCGGAGCCAGCGAGACAGGCGTCGGCCATGAGCTCGCACATAAGGGTGACAGCGGAGATGGCGTCATCGTTGCAGGGGATGCCGTACTCGACCTCGTCGGGATCGGAGTTGGTGTCGATCAAGGCGACGACGGGGATGTTCAGGCGCTGGGCCTCCTTGATGGCGTTCTCCTCGCGCTTGGTGTCGATGACGAAGAGAGCCTGGGGCAGACCCTTCATGTCGCGGGCGCCACCGAGGTTGGTCTGGAGCTTAGCGAGCTCCTTGCCGAGCACTGCCTGCTCCTTCTTGGGCAGCACTGCCATGCGGCCGTCCTCGACCATGGCCTCGAGCTCCTCCATGCGGTTGATGCGGGAGCGGATGGTGACGAAGTTGGTCAGCATGCCGCCGAGCCAACGCTGGTTGATGTAAGGCATGTTGGCGCGCTCAGCGGCGTTCTTAACGGCCTCCTGAGCCTGCTTCTTGGTGCCGACGAACAGCACGTTGCCGCCCTTGGCGACGTTCTTGACGAAGGTGTAGGCCTGGTCGGCGTCAAGGATGGTCTGCTTGAGGTCGAGGATGTAGATGCCGTTGCGCTCACCGAAGATGAACGGCTTCATCTTGGGGTTCCAGCGACGGGTCTGGTGACCGAAGTGGCAGCCGGCCTCGAGCAGGGTGCGGATATTAATCTTGGTAGCCATATTAAACCTCCTGTGGTTTGCCTCCGCGCGGGGTCATCCTCCAAAACCAACCCGGACATGTGCTACCAAAGCCCGGGCACCACGGTATGAAGTAGCCGCGCGTGCGTGATAAAAACCTGTTGCCGTGAAGCAACCCGATGAATGATAGCAGGATTGCCTCTTCCTGCCAACCCGCAATCAAAACCACACACCTCGGTGCGGCGCGGGAGGCCCTTCTCCTACTCGCCGCGGGGATGGGCCTGACTCACGGCGCGTTTGAGTCGGTCGGGCGTGAGATGCGTATAGATCTGCGTCGTGGACAAACTCGCATGCCCCAGCAGCTCCTGAACCGAGCGCAGATCCGCGCCGCCCTCGAGCAGGTCAGTCGCAAAGGTGTGGCGCATCGCATGCGGAGCGATGTCGGCAGGAATGCCGGCAAGTGTCGCAAGCATATGGAACCGCCTCCTGAGCATGGCGGCACTCATGCGGTTTCCGCGCGCCGAGATAAACAGCGGATGCACGCCGTTCGCATCGTCGCTGCGCTTTGCCTGCGCAAGGAGCTGTAGCCTCCCTTCCTCAATATAGCGGCGGGTAGCCTCGAGAGCGCGCCGATAGAGGGGCACGATCCGCTCCTTGCTCCCCTTGCCCCAAAGTCGCAGCGTTCGCTCTGACCAAGCAATGGACTCCACGTTGAGCGCCGCGAGCTCCGAGATTCGCGCGCCGGAGGCATAGAGCAGCTCGAGCATCGCCGCATCACGCAGCCCCGCAGGCGTCGAGGTGTCGGGGGCCTCGAGCAACGACTCGACTTGCCGGGTCGTCAGCACACCGGGAAGATCGCGCGGCAGCTTGGGCGAGGATATCGCCGAGACCGCATCGCCCTCAACGATTCCCTCGGCAGCCATCCACCGATAGAGCGAGCGAATAGCAGACAGGTGTGCCGCAAGGGTCCGAGCCGCCACCTGGCCACGCGACAGCTCGGCCAAATAGGAGCGAACGGTCCGTACGTCGGCGACGCGAGCGTCGATGCCCTCACGGTCGCACCACGCGGCGAAGCGCTCGAGCCGCGAGGCGTAGGCGGTTACCGTATTGGGAGCGAGTCCTTCGACGCGTGCGATGTAGGCAAGGAACGAGTCGACGGCATCGTACAGGTCAAAAGCTATGACCTCTCGCCTCCAAACAGATCGGAGCGCGATTCCAGATAGGCATCCAGGGCCTTGAGGGCGCGGTCCGCGTAGGCCTGGTAACGATCGCGCTTGCTGCGACGCTTACCGTCCTCGAGCGGCGGCACAAGACCAAAGTTGACGTGCATGGGCTGGTAGCCCACCGTAGCCGGATCGGTCGCATACCCAACAAGCGCGCCCAGGGCGCCCACGCGCGGCAGCTCGACGCCCGCGGCCCCGATGGCCTCGGCATAGGTGTTGAGCGCAGCGAGCAGACCCGTCGCCACGGCCTCCATGTACCCCTCGGTACCAGTAATCTGACCGGCAAGGCGCACTCTCGTGCCGGGAACGGCAAAGGTGCCATCGAGCACGTGCGGCGCATCGACAAAGGTGTTGCGGTGCATGACACCGTAGCGGAAGAACTCGGCGTTCTCCAGGCCGGGAACCATATGGAAGACGCGCTTCTGTTCGCCGAAGGTCAGGTTGGTCTGGAAGCCAACCAGATTATAGGCCGTCTTCTCCTTGTTCTCGGCGCGCAGCTGTATCGCCGCCCAGGGACGGCGACCGGTGCGCGGGTCGGTGAGCCCGACGGGCTTCATGGCGCCAAAGCGGATGGCGTCCTTGCCCGTGCGCGCGACCTCCTCGGCGGGCTGGCAGGCCTGGAACAGGTCCCCGCCCTCAAAGTCCTTGAGCACCACGCGATCGGCCGTGGTGAGCGCCTCGATAAAGGCCTCGTATTCTTCCTTGTTGAGCGGGGCATTCAGATAGTCGCCACTCCCCTGCTCCTCGTAGCGCGACTGCGAGAACAGCACGTCCATATCGAGCGTCGAGGCATCGACAATCGGGGCGGCCGCGTCAAAGAACGCCAGGGCGTCACCACCGACAAGCTTCATGACCTCCTCGCTCAATGCCGGCGAGCACAAGGGACCCGCGGCGATAACCACATGACCCTCGGGGATCTGGGTGACCTCACCGTGGACGACCTCGATATTGGGGCGGGCGGCAACCTCGGCCTCGACGAGCTCGGAAAACTTGACGCGGTCGACCGCCAGGGCGCCGCCAGCGGGAACGGCCGCACGATGAGCGCAGTCGAGCAGCACCGAGCCCATGCGCTCGAGCTCGGCCTTCAGCAGGCCGGCGGCAGAATCGGGACGGGTCGACTTAAATGAATTGGAGCAGACGAGCTCCGCCAAGTGATCGGTATGGTGGGCAGGAGAGCTCACCTGCGGGCGCATCTCGCACAGCTTTACGGCGAACCCGCGATCTGCCAGCTGAATCGCGCATTCCGATCCCGCCAGACCGCCACCGATAACCGTCACCTGATCAAACAGCATCTGCAAACACCTTTCTAATTGACACGTTTTCCATTGTGACCGAAGGGCGTCTGGGCGTGAAGGGCAAACTTGGAGGGCGCATACCTTCCATCCATCATGCGCTCGATGAGGCCCTCGAGCTCGAGCGAGCCCAGGAGCTTGAGCACACCGACGGCATCGAGGGAGACGAGTGTGGCGATGTCTTCAACCTTGAGCGGCGAGGCGATGAGGGCATGCATCACAGTCTGCTGTGTGGCATCCAGGTCGGCGATGCCGGGCGCATCGGGACGCGAATAGCGCAGGGTACCGTAGATTCGAGAGATGGCCATCTCGATGGACTCCTCGTCAATAATGCAGCAGGCCCCGTTGGCAATGAGGTAGTTGGTCCCGCGCGACTCGGGCGACAAAATGGAGCCCGGTACCGCAAGCAGTTCGCGCCCCAGGTCCATGGCGGCCTCCGCCGTCGAGAACGTGCCCGAAGGCATGCCGGCCTCCGACACGAAGAGTGCCTGCGAAAGCGCGGCAATCACCCGGTTACGCCGCGGAAAGGCAAACTTACGCGGCCCCATGCCCCAAGGCGAGATGGACACGACCGCACCGCCCGTATCGATCGTGCGCGCGATAAGCCCCGCACTCGAACGCGGGTAGACCACGTCGGCGCCCGTACCCAAAACCAAGACGTGCCTGCCCCCGGCGTTGACCGCGGCCCAACCCGAGGCCTGGTCGCAGCCGACCGCACCGCCCGAGACCACCGTCACCCCCGCTTCCACGGCAACCTTGGCCGCAAGCTCAGCTACGGCAAGACCGTAGGGAGAAGCCTTGCGAGCGCCGATGATGGAGAGCGCGGGAGTCGACAGTGCGGCGGGGTCGCCACGCACATAGAGCGTCTGGGGAACATCAGAGAGCTCCAAAACGGCATCTGGATACAAGGCATCACCGGGATGCAGCTCAAATGTCTCCTCACCCATCACTGATCCCTCCTTCCCTGGTACATCGCCGCCTCGAGCACGTGGTCTTGCGTCACCCGCTCGCTTTCTGCGACATCGGCAATCGTGCGCGCGATGCGAACCAGGCGCACGATGCCGCGCCCCGTGAGATGAGTGCGTTTCGACAGGCCAAGTACGCATTTCTCGGCGGCCTCGTCGAGTGCAAAGGTCGACACGACGCCGTCAATGGACCGTGACTCATCGTGCTCGGCCTCGGCATCCGCATCGTCCATATGGGTCTCGCGCCAGGCACGAAAAGCCCTACCGCGGACAACGTAGTCGCGCAGCTCGGCCGACGACATGCCCTCGGCGCCCTCAATAATCACCTGCGGATCGGGGCGGGTCACGTCGATCATCAGGTCGATACGGTCGGCCAAGGGACCGCGTAGCTTGGACCGGTAGCGCTCGACCATCGATGCCGAGCAGCGACATGGAACCTCGCGATCGCCCAAAAAGCCGCAGGGACAGGGATTGCTCGCCGCAAGCAGCTGAAAGCGCGAGGGAAACGTAAAGGCGCCATCGACGCGCACGATCCTGACATAACCGCGCTCGATAGGCTGCCTGAGCGTCTGCAGCACACCGGTGGGAAACTCGGCAAGCTCGTCCAAAAAGAGCACGCCGCCATGGGCAAGGCTGATCTCGCCCGGATGCACCGGGCGCCCTCCGCCAATAAGGCCCGCTGTCGATATGCTGTGATGGGGGCTTCGAAACGGCCGATGCCCCGCAAGCAGGCCATCGATGTTCTCACCCAAGACCGAATGAATGCACAGCGCCTCCTGCTGGTCCTCGACGGAAAGCTCGGGCAAGATACCCGTCATGCGACGCGCAAGCATTGTCTTGCCCGAACCGGGCGAGCCAATCATGAGAAGGCCGAGCTCCCCTGCCGCCGCAAGCGCTATGCCGCGTTTAGCGACTTCCTGCCCCAACACATCGGCATAATCGAGCTCGGGCTCAAAGGTGGCCTCGAGCACTTCAGAATCCAGATAGTGCCGAGCTGCCTCGCCCATACCGCGGGCAAGCTGCGACAGATGATCGATAAAACCGCAGTCGACGCCCGCAAGCGGAACATGCTGGTCGGACCTGCCGGCGATAAAAGACAGCCCCATGTCGCGAGCCAGCAGCTGGAACGCCACCTCGCCCTTGACGGGAAGCACCGTACCATCCAAGCCGAGCTCGCCGGCAATGAGGCAGCGGTCGAGATTGTCACGGGGAATCTGACCGTCGGCCGCAAGCACCGCAATGGCTATCGGCAGGTCAAAACCGCTACCGGTCTTTCGGATATCGCCCGGCGCCAGGTTGACCGTAATGCCCGAACGCGGGATCTCGAATCCGGCGGAGCGCATCGCGCAGCGAATGCGCCCGCGCGACTCCATGACCTCCATACTCGGGATACCGAGCATCTGGATGCCCGGGATGCCGCCCGCAAGCGATACCTCGACGGTGACGGGAATCGCCTCGACACCGCGGATGCAGGCAGCGTGAACGGCAAAGGTTTCGAACGCCATCACGACACCTGCCAATCGAACGCGTTGTACTGGTGCTCGATCTCGGCGATATGCCCGCCGCGAATGGTGACGCCCACGGCATCGAAGCGGATCGCCTTGAGCGGATAATGCTCCATGAGATAGCAACTCGCGATGCGACGATAGCGCCGCTGCTTTTGGGCATTCACAGCTTCCTCGGGAAACACCCGCGTGTCGCAATCCAGCGCAACACGCCTGGTCTTGACCTCGGCCATCACCACCACATCGTCGAGCTCGTCGAGCAGAACGAGGTCGGCCTCGCCCTCCGAGCATCGATAGCCTTGTTCCAGCAATGCATAGCCGCGCTCGTTAAAGTAATCGATTGCGATAAGCTCGCCCAGCATACCGAGCTCGCGAGGACTGAGCCCCTTGATAAACTTGGGCGTGATCGACCCGCAATCGAGCTCCCCCTCTTCCCAACGCTCCTTGAGCTGCTGCGTCTTGCTCATTTTGCCTGCGGCACACATGGGGGCTCCTTTCCCACTCCCTACATTGCCTCGATAATGAGGGCAGGTTTCATGCGGGTAAGTACCGGAAGCAAACCAATAGCAAACCAAATGCCGACAAATGAGGGGCCGCGCGCAACAATAGCGTTGCACGCGGCCCCTACCAGCAGGTTTATAGAACCCTTCAGGTCCCTGTCTCCACAATTGGCCTAAAAAAGGCGCTCAGTCTGCAGAAAGTTTCCGCAAAAGCTCACGCGGTGCAGCGGACAAAGTCCATGTTTGCGAATGGCCTCGATGTGCTCGGGACTCGCATAGCCTTTCGATTCGGCCAAATGGTACTCGGGATACTCGGCATCGTACTCGACCATCATCTCGTCACGCGTGACCTTTGCCATGATGGATGCCGCGGCGATGCAGGCGATCTTGGCGTCGCCCTTGACCACGTCGCGCTCGTTGGGAACGGCGCCCAGGGGGTTACCGTCCATAAGCACGCAATCGGGCTCGAGCCCTGTATCGGCAACCGCGCCCGCGACGGCGGCGCGGATGGCGCGGGCCATACCCATCTCATCGATATCCGCAGGAGCGATATGGCAAAAGCCGATGGCAGTCGCCACCTCGGCAATCTTCACCGAGAGCAGCTCACGGCGCGCCGGCGTGAGCTTTTTGGAATCGTTGATGCCCCAAATGCGAGGTTCCATCGGAAGACACACGGCACACACGGTCAAGGGACCCGCTACCGAGCCACGGCCAACCTCATCGACGCCTACAACCACACCGTCACCGCCGAGCTCGTGCATCAGCTCGTACATGCCGTTGACGCGCTCGCGCTCGGCAAGTTCCTTGGCATGGCGCTTAAGGGCACGCTCGCAAGCCTTGATCACCTGCTGGCGCGGATCCTCGCGATAATGCTCCACGAGGGCGGGAATCTCCTC
>URTB01000037.1 GCA_900550595.1 uncultured Collinsella sp. | reverse complement strand
CCCAGGTCGCCAAGGACCACGGCGCCAGCACCATCGCCATCTATGTTGACGAGTCCGGCCTCACCGAGGTCTGCGACTACAAGATCCAGTACGACAGCCTGGCCGTCGACGAGTCCTGCATGGGCCGCACCAACTCCGCCGTCGTGACCATGATCGCCATGGAGCTTACGCAGCAGACCGAGGGCTATGCCGAGTACGAGACCGCTATGGCCGCCTTCGACTTGGTTGACCCCATCTATCGCAAGGCCGTCGAGTACACCCGTCCGCTCGCTGCCAAGTGGGCCGAGCAGAACGCCGACAAGCCCTGCATCAACGTCATGGCTCAGGGTCCGCTCTTTGGTGCCGCCTACGTCTTTAGCATCTGCAACGTGCAGGAGATGCTGCAGATCGACTCCTGCACCATCAACACCTGCGACTTCTTCCACGGCCCCTTCGAGATCCTGGACAAGCGCACCTCGCTGTTCCAGCTCATCAGCGTCGGCCGCAGCCGCTGCAACGACGAGCGCGGCATCCGCTTCGTCAACCAGTACGGTGGCGAGCGCGTCTATCAGCTCGACGCCAAGGAGCTCGGCCTCAACGACATCAAGGACAGCGTGAGCGAGTACTTCAACCACCTGATCTTTGCCCCGATCCTCAACAACGTGTACATGCGCGCGCTCTCTGCCGTCACCCACAAGGACTACATGACGCGCCGCTACATGTGGAAGCTGGATTACTAGGGGATATTGGTTCCGCCGTTCTACCGAACGGCGGACCAGCCGACGCTGCGCACCCGGCATTTGGCCAATCTGCCGTTCAATTTCAAAGGCGCGACCAGAAGGTCAGCGCCTTTTCATTTCACGGCACCTTGGCTCAAACGGCAGGCTCTTGCTGACTTTTGCTCAACCTGTGGGGTCTTCAAATTGTTAGAGCGTTGCTAAGTAATTCTTTGCGTCTTCTACGCTCATTGCTGCGACAGGCGCGTGTGAACAGAGTTTGACATCGTTGGTGACCAGTAAATCTGCTTGGGAGCGTATCGCTGCCGCAATGATTAAATCGTCTTCGTAATCGCTATGGAGATTACGCTGCTTGCTCGCCATCCATATGTCACTCAGGTCGCAGGGTACCGGCGTGGCAAGTTGCGACAACACGTCGAGGCAATCCCATGCAAGTGATGTCGCCGCCACGGCGGCATCTTGGGATAGTGAGCCATGCTCTCGCCGATACCATGCCTTATGTTCGCTTGAAATCAAATAGAACAGGTCTTTGGACGATGTCGCCGCATACAGCAAATCCACCTGCGCCGTGCATGCATCGCGTAAAAACTCAATCGCCGCCGAACGACCACGTCGTGAGGGAATGAAGTAATCGAGCCACACGTTGGTGTCAACCAAGATGCGCTTTAGAGCCTCACTCATAGAGCCAGCTCATCTCCTCGCCATAGCGATCCGCATATGCATTCCGTTTGAGCTCTTCGTCGTCCGATGGCTGAGCCCTGACCATATCGATTCCCGACTCACGGCAAGCGGCAGCGAACAGCTTCGATCCCTGATCCATGAGCTCGAGTTTACGTTTGGCGGCCTTTTCGCGCTCGCGCTGTTCCGCCCGGGCACGACTGGGCAGCAGGATATCCTCGAGCGCACCGGGGCGATCGGCCAGCGACGCTGCAAGCTGCCAGAGCGCTCGCACCGCTTGGCTCGGCGTCATACCGGCCCTGGAGAGAGCAGCGTCGCCGCTCCTTTTAAGATCGGCATCAAGACGTACGTTGATCTGAGCGGCTGTTGTGGTCATGGCCCCTCCTTAATACTTCAGAATTATCATAAAACACTATGGTAGATACGTAAAGCATGTATAGCAATAAATTAGTATTAGCCGTGCTCCGTGCACAAAAAGCCGCCGAGGCACATTGCACCTCGGCGGCTACGCATCACCAATCTAGTTCGGTTTCATCCTTTGCATTTGCCCAGATAAAACCTGGCAAAATAAACCTGTCCCTTTTTGGCAGGTTTTTAGAGCTCCACGCTTTCGGCGCCGTTGATGGTTAGGTTGCGCTCGTAGAAGGCCGTGAGGGCGCGGATGGCGTACATCACGTCGCGCACGCCGCCGGTCTCGTAGCTCGAGTGCATGGCCAGCTGCGGCAGGCCCACGTCCACGGCATGCATGCTCGCCTGCATATTGGACAGGTTGCCGAGTGTGGAGCCTCCGGCCATATCGCTCTTGTTGGCGAAGGCCTGTGTGGGTACGTCGGCGTCATCACAGATGGCCTGGAACACCGCGCGGCTAAAGGCATCGGTGCAGTAGTGCTGGTTGGCGGCCTCCTTAATGACAATGCCGCCGTTGAGCACAACCTGATTGCGAGCATCGCACTTCTCGGCGTGGTTGGGGTGCACGGCATGCGCATTGTCGCAGCTCACAAGCATCGAGGCGGCAAGTGCGCGATGGTACGACTCGTCGTCAAAGCCCAGCGATCCGTTGATGCGGCGCAGCGCGTCGGCCAAGAACGTCGACATGGCGCCCTGCTTGGTCTCGGAGCCAACCTCCTCGTTATCAAAGCAGCAAAAGACCGAGATGTCATGCGCATTCTCGGCACCCAAAAATGCCTGCAGCGAGGTGTAAGCGCAGGCCAGGTCGTCGAGCTTGGGCGTCGAGATAAACTCGTCGGCCCAGCCCCAAATGCGCGCATCCTGACGATTGACCAGGAACAGATCGCGACCTAGGATCTGCTCGGGTTCAACGTCCAGTTCGTCAGCGATCAGTACGTCAAAATCTCCCTGTTTAAGCTCGCCGGCGCTGATGAGCGGGCACAGGTCGACGGCTCGGTTGGGAGCAAAGCCCTCGTTAACGCCGCGGTTCATGTGGATGGCAAGGCTCGGGATAATAGCGACCTCGCGCTCGGTGGCAAGCAGGCGGCTCTCGATACGGTCGCCCTCGCGCACCAGCACACGTCCGGCCAGCGCCAGCGGGCGGTCGAACCAGGTGTAGTCGATCATGCCGCCGTAGGCCTCGGTGTTCAGGCGCAGCGTCTCGCCTGCGCCATCGAGCTCGGGCACGGCCTTGACCTTAAACGTCGGCGAATCGCTGTGCGACGCCGTGAGCTGAAAATGATAGTCACCGGCGACGCCGTCCTCGCCCCACGTCGCGGCCAGGTCCTCGCCCACCTTAAAGGCAACAACGCTCGAGGTGTTGCGCTGCGTGTAATAACGCCCGCCCGGTTCGATGTCCCACGCCGCATTCTCTGGCAGGTAGGTAAAGCCCGCCTCGTCGAGCTCGGCCATAATGGTCGCCGCCGTATGGAACATACTGGGGCATGCCTCGATAAAGTCGATAAGGTCGTTGGCGGCCTCGATATCATCGGCCGTCACATGCGCGCGCTCGGGCGTTTCCTGATCCGTCATGCTCTCCCCTTTCGCTGGGTTGATGGTCCCCTCCAGCATACCCCGCCACGCCAGCGCCGCACTCTTCATTCCGTGCTTAATTCCGCGCCACTCACCAAGTTGAGCCATCATGCCCGCGCTCCTTTTGCGACAATTGCGCTAACAGGACGAGAGGAGCCGTCATGAAGCCACGTAACATTGCCATCACCTGCGGTGTCGCGGGAGTCGCCGTCGGCCTTGCCGCTGCCACCGGTATCGTTTATCACAAGCAAATCAAGTCCGCCGCGTCGCTCAAACGCTTGACCGGCTACGCGGATGGCTATGACCTGTACGCAATCGACATCGCCTACGACTACGATCTCGATCGCATCATCGCCGCTGGCGTGCGCGACGACCAGACCTACATCGATGCCGTGGTGGCGCAGGTGCTGCCCGGTGTGCCGGCACATGTCCAGGCGCCCCAGTTTGCCTGCAGCGCTTTTGTCGCCGTAGATGCCGAAGGCCGCGTGCGCACCGGTCGCAATTACGACTTTAAAGACGACACCTCGGCGCTGCTGGTGCGCAATCACCCACGCGGCGACTATGCCTCCATCGGCTTTGCCGCCCTCAATAACCTGGGCGCCAACACTCCGCTTGACTCCGTCACCGGACGCGCTGCGGCGTTGATGGGCCCGTTTGCCCAGCTCGACGGTGTTAACGAATGCGGCGTGTCCATTGCCGTACTCACCCTGGATTCCCAGCCCTGTGACCAGGACACGCAACGGCCCGTCATCAACACTTCGCTCGCCATCCGTCTGGTGCTCGACCGCGCGGCTACCACGCAAGAGGCAGTCGACCTGCTTTCCGCCTACGACATGCACGCCATGGCAGGACGCGATTACCACTTCTTTATCAACGACGCCGCCGGTGACGCGCACGTAGTAGAGTGGGATCCGCGCGATCCGAACCGCGCTTTCAAAGCGACTCCCGTACGCCAGGTTGCGAATTTCTACGCCTGCTATGGCGACGAAGTGCTGCCCAACCAAAAGAATGGCGAGCTGGGCCATGGCAAAGAGCGCGCCGTCGCAATCGCCGATGTCCTTGACGCCCATGTCGGTGCCCAAGACGAGGCAGTCGCTTGGAAGGCTCTGCGCGCCGCAGCGCAAGAGCCCAATCCGGAAGACATCACCAGCAATACGCAATGGTCGGTCGTCTTTGACAATACCGAACCCGCCGCCGCTATTACGCTGCGCCGCCACTGGGGCGACGTCGACGCCTTCGCACTGTAAGGAACCAAGCCCGTCGGCCTTACGCTCGCCTGACGTTGTTTACATTTCCATACGCTTGAGCTAACACGTTTTACCCCGTATCAACAGTGTGCGGGGGTAAACTTATGCGCATGTTATAACTTGCCCGGAAGGATTCATCATGCTTAGGATCGGTCTTCTTACCAGTGGCGGCGACTGCCAGGCACTCAACGCCACCATGCGCGGCATTGTCAAAACGCTTATGACCAACAGCGAAGAGCCTATCGAGATCTATGGTTTTGAGGACGGCTACCAGGGCCTTATCTACAGCAGATTCCGTGTCATGACTCCCGCCGATTTTAGCGGCATCCTCACCCGCGGCGGCACCATCCTGGGCACGAGCCGTACGCCGTTCAAGCGCCTGGACACTCCCGAGGCCGACGGCGTCGAGAAGGTGCCGGCGATGGTCCACACCTATCATAAGCTGCAGCTCGACTGCCTGTTTATGCTGGGCGGCAACGGCTCCACCAAGACCGCCAACCGCCTGCGCGAAGAGGGCCTCAACGTTGTCGCCCTGCCCAAGACCATCGATAACGACACCTGGGGCACCGAGTTGACGTTTGGCTTTACCAGCGCCATCGACGTCGCTACCAAGTGCATCGACGACATTCACACCACCGCCTCAAGTCACGGCCGCGTGTTCGTTATCGAGATCATGGGTCACAAGGTTGGCTGGATTCCGCTGTATGCCGGCGTCGCGGGCGGCGCAGATGTCATCTTGATTCCCGAGATCCCCTACGACATGGATAACGTCATCAAGACCATCGAGCATCGCATGGAGACCGGCAGCCGCTTTACCATCGTGGCCGTCGCCGAGGGCGCTATCTCCAAGGAGGACGCGGCGCTGTCCAAGAAGGAGTACAAGAAGAAGCTCGCCGAGCGCACGAGCCCGTCAATCGTGTACGACATCGCCAAGGAGATCGAGGCCAAGACCGGTCGCGAGACCCGCGTCGCCATCCCCGGCCACACGCAGCGCGGCGGTCAGCCCGACGCCCAGGACCGCATCTTTGCGACTCAGTGCGGCGTCGAGGCAGCGCTCGGCTGCCTGCGCGGCGAGTTTGGCTACATGATTGCCCTGCGCGACGGCAAAATGTGCCACATGCCGCTCGAGGATGTCGCCGGCAAGCTCAAGTTTGTCGACCCCCAGAGTGATCTGGTGCGCGAGGCCAAGGCGCTGGGCATCAGCTTCGGCGACGAATAGCCTCGGCTGGAACCGCCCCCATCGGAGCCCCCAGGGCTTACCTCCCAAATCGTCCTCGGACATGTCAGGACCCCGCCGTGCGCTTCGCGCGGCGGGGTCCTTCCGTCCTGCGGAAAGATTTGGGAGGTAAGCCCTGGGGCCTCCTGCGGTAACTGGAGAGGCCGAGGCTATTCGCCTTCTTGCTGCGGGTGCCTGACCTGAAATTCAGTTGCGGTGAAATAGTTCCTGCTTAGTCCGCATCCCCAAATGGCTGAATTTAGGAACTACTCCACCGCAATTTACTGAGTGGGAGCTCTTGGCTGCTACTTGCATTGACATTTGTCCTAAAATGGCTGGTCGTTAGGGGTTGCTACCGGTAGTTGCGGTAGGGTTTGAGCAGATTCTAACTAGAAATGGTGGTCGCTACCGGTTGTTCTCGGCATACTCGCCTCATTCGATTCGACCATCAAACGAAAGGAACCACCATGGATCTTGCGATGGCACAGCGCCTCGTCGATCGCCGTAAAGCTGCCGGGCTTTCTCAGGAGGCGCTTGCTGCCCAGCTGGGCGTAAGCCGCCAGGCTGTTAGTAAATGGGAGCGCAGCGAGTCCTCACCCGATACCGATAACCTCATTGCGCTCGCCGCGCTGTATGGCGTGTCGTTGGACAAGCTGCTATATGGGGAGGCGGCCAACGATGCCGACGGCCCGGAGGACGGTAGCGCCGACACCGAGACGGCGGATGTGGCTGACGAGGCTGAGGATTCTGCCGAGCACGCCGATTGCGGTGACAAACCACTTGTCGATATTTCCCTCGCGCGCGGTATCCACGTCATTGATCCCAATAAAGGCGAGGAAGTCCATGTTGGTTGGAGCGGCATCCATGTGACCAACGAGCGCAAGGGCGAAGAGGTGCATGTGGGGCCGGGCGGCGTGCATATCGATACGCTTGAGGACAATGGACATAGCGTGCGTACCAATGACGACGGCACCGTCACCATCGACGGCGAGACGTTTTCCAGCTGGAAGGAAGCACACGACAAGCTCGACCATCATGGCAAGCATTTCCACACCAAGGTCGGACGTGCATGGAACAAATTCCCCTTCCCCGCACTTGTCACTCTCGCCTATCTGGTGCTCGGCATTGTCTACGGCACATGGGGCATGGGGCTTTTCCTCGTCTTTTTGGTTCCCGTCTACTACGCGATTGGTGACTTTATCGATCGACGCCATTTGTCAAAGCTCACTGAATGCGTCTATCCAGCAGCCGCCATCGCTTGGTTCCTCTACATGTGGCTCTGTTTGGGACAGCCCCATCCTGCATGGATCATCCTCATCACGATTCCCATCGTAAAGGCGCTCATGCGCTGGTGTCGCAAACAATGGAAGTGCCGCAAACAGGCCTAAACCGCCCCAACCAGCCAGCGCCACTCATCCGACACCGCCCGCCCCTTCCAAGTTGCGGTGATATAGGGACTGTTTTGAGGCTCCAAAGCGCCAAACAGTCCCTATATCACCGCAACTTACAAACAACTGGGCCAGTTCCGGCACGGAGATTAGCATTGAGCTGACCACGCGCCAAGAAAAGGGCCTATTTACTACGTTTAACTCGAGAGAGCCGACCATACCTGCCTTTTTTGAAAATCGACAGGCCTTCTACCTGCGGTTTTATTTTTCGTTTCCCCGGCATGATTGAGAGTATCCAATTAAACGTAGTAGATAGGCCCGTTTTGTGGCATACGACCCATTCAAGCCCAATCTCGAAGGCTAAAGAGAGCCTCTCATCCACGCCTGCGAGCAGAAGATAGCAAAGCATATCAAAGCAACAAACGCCGGATCGCCCGTAGGTGTCCGGCGTTTGCCCAGATAAAACCTGCCAAAATAAACCTGTCCCTTTTTGGCAGGTTACTCGGCGCTTTTGAGGGCGCCGACCATGTCGATCTTGTTGAGGGTACGATTGGTGGCGAGGTTGACGATAAACGTAAAGCCAAAGGCCAGCAGCACGGATAGCGCGTAGCTTAGCGGCTCGACCTCGACATCAAAGTACAGCGACGGCATCTGCAAAATGTACGTAAAACTCTCGGCCAGCAAGCCGCCCAGCGGCACGCCCAGCGCAGCGCCGATCGCCGTGAGGATCAACGTCTCCTTGTTGACGTAATGGTGCACCTCACCGCGACGGAAGCCCAACACCTTAATGGTCGCCAGCTCGCGCTCGCGCTCGGAGATATTCGTGTTGGACAGCGTAAACACCACCACAAACGATAGGCACGCTGCCATAAAGGTCACGAGCACAACGACCGAATTGATAATCGTAAAGTTCGCCTCATAGTTTTCCCAATGCTCGGCCGTACTCGAAATCGTAAGCCAACCGTCACTCTTAAGATTCTTGCTAAACGCAATCTGGTCGGCCGACGAACCCTTAAGCAGCACAAAGACGCCGTTAAGACGTGCGCTTCGACCGAACGCGCGCTCATAGGTGCCCTGCGTCATGTAAAGCGTGTTGCCCAGATAGTTAAGCGAAATGTCGCTGACTTTGACCTTGGCAACATTGAGCGACGAATCCTGGACGTGAGCCGTATCGCCCGGCTGAATCCCCAGCACCAGCTGTGAACTTTTGCTCAGATACACGTCTCCGTCACGCAAAGGCAGCGGTTCTTTGGACTCATCCTCCAGACGCACGTAATCGCCCAAGTCACTCGTGCGGTTATCGGGCACCACGATCAGCTGCACGGTCTCGCTCTTGCCGCCAAACGTAAAGGTGACGTTGTCGGTCATAATCGGCAGGGTCGAGGTCACGGTCACGTTGAAATCATTGGCCGCGCTGCGCTCATCCAATGCCGCGCACGTCTGCGAAAAATCGTCGGGATTGGCGACCGCCAGCAGGTCGTAGCGCGTGATATGCCCGTACTGTTTGGGCGAAAGCGCCACCGACGTGTCGCGAATGCCCATACCGCAGATCACGAGCGCCGTGCAGCCGGCGATACCGAAGATGGTCATAAAGGCGCGCTTTTTGTAGCGGAACAGGTTACGTGCTGCCACCTTGTTCAAAAAGCCCATGCGGCGCCAGATAAAGCCGATACGCTCGAGCAGAATGCGCGAGCCGGCGCGCGGGGCCTTGGGACGCATGAGCGAGGCTGGGGTCTCGGCCATCTCGTGGCGGCAGGCGATAATCGTGGCACCCACCACGCCCACGGCAAACAGCGCCACCGACACGAGCGACGACACGATGTCGTACGAGAGCAGCATCTGGGGCAGCGAGTACATGTCGTCGAACACCGTAAACAGGAACAGCGGCAGGCCCACAAATCCGATGATGTTGCCGAGCACGCCGCCGATCAGACATGCCCACAGCGCATAGTCCACGTATTTGGACAGGATGCGCTCGCGTGAATAGCCAAGCGCCTTGTACAGGCCAATAAGCGTGCGCTCCTCCTCGACCATGCGCGTGGCGGTGGTAAGACTGATGAGCACAGCGACGACAAAGAAGATAAATGGGAAAACCGTGGCGATAGCCTCGATCGAAGAACTGTCGCTCTCGACGCTCGAGTAGCTTGCGATGTTACCGCGGTCCTGAATGTACCAGGTGCATTCGCCCAGATCGGAAAGCTCGGCGCGGGCATCGGCAAAAT
>URTB01000036.1 GCA_900550595.1 uncultured Collinsella sp. | reverse complement strand
AGTTCTCGGAGCCAAAGGCCGAGCCCAAAAGGACCGTGGCGACGATAACGCAGGTGCGGTAGGGCAGGACGACCTTGAGCGGCGGCAGCGCATAGACGACGATGATGAGCAGCGCAATGCCGGGGATGTTACGGAAGACCTGGACATACAGGTCGCCAAAGACGCGCAGCGGCTTGAGCGGCGACACGCGCATCACGGTGACGGCAACGGCCAGCACCATGGCGATGGCAAACGACTCAAGTGTCATGCCCCAGGTTGCTCGCAGGGCGTCGATATAGTTCTGGCCATAGAGCGACCAGAGCTCGGAGAGACTCATGCGGACCTCCTGCCGGTAAGGAAAGGGGCTCCCGTGTGTACGGAAGCCCCGACAACTCAGTGAGGAAACAGTTTACCGCAATAAAGCGCATCATGCGTTTCCGTATGGTTTCGTTGCGGCTGTTACCAGGCTCGCTGCCTAGGCGCCGATCTCGGGCAGCTCGGGAACATTGGTGTCGCCCGTACGGTCGCCGATGCAGATCTGCCACAGCTCAGTCCAGGTGCCGTCGTCCTCGATCTTCTTAAGGAAGTCGTTGACAAAGGCGACGCCGTCGGAATCGAGCGGTAGACCGATGCCATAGGGCTCCTTGCTGCCGAAGGGCTTGCCGGCGATCTTGTATTTACCGGGCTCGCGGACCAGGGCGCTCTGCTGCATGTTGTTATCGATGACGTAGGCGTCAACGCGGCCCTGCTGGAGTGCCTGGCGGGCTTCCTCGTCGGTCTTGAACTCCTGCTGGCTGGCCTTGGGGGCGAACTCCTCCAGGATGGCGGGACCGTTGGAGCCGGACTGGACGGCGACGTTCTTATCGGCCAGGTCGTCGACGCTCTTGATGTCGTCGTTTTCGGCGAGCACCAGGATAGCCTGCTGGGTGTAGTAATAGGGACCGGCAAAGGAAACGAGTTTCTTGCGCTCGTCGGTAATGGTGTAGGTGGCAAAGACAGCGTCGACCTGGCCGTTCTGCAGGACGGACTCGCGCGTGTCCGAGGTCACCTGGGTGATCTCGACCTTGTTCTCGCCCAGAATGTAGTTGGACAGGAGCTGTGCGATGCCGGCATCGAAGCCGCGGGTCTGACCGTCCTTCTCGTTGAGGAGGGAGAAGAGCGTGGAGGTCTGAACGCCACCGATCTTAAAGACGCCGGCGTCCTTAACGGCCGTGGCCCAGGTGCTGGCGGCGATGGCATCGTCATCGGCCTTGGGGCCGTTGTCGACGAGCTTGTCGAATGCCTTGGCATCGAGCGTGGTGGAAGCCGCGGTATCCTCGGAGCCCCTGGAGGAGCCGGTGGCGGAACCCTTGTCGGCCTCGGCGCTGGTGTCAGAGCAGCCGGCAAGACCAAGGCCGGCGACGGTTGCGAAGGTGGCGGCAACGAAGCCGCGGCGGTCGAGAACGACCTGCTGGGAGAGGTTCTTGCTCATGGTAGAACACCTTTCTCAATAAAATCCCTAGCGGTTGAGTAGAGTTATACCCTATCGCGCTCAAATGGGTCAACACGAAATAACTCAGAAACATACTTGCCTTATGGGTAATTCTACCTACCAAAAAGGGACAGGTTTATTTTGGTAGGCTTTATCTGGGCAAACGTTGATTATTACAGCTAAGAAAGCGTTTTGCGGGCGGCCGGTCTCGTTGTTTTGTCTCAATCTGTAACAGGTAGACGAGGAAATGGGTTCTAGCTGTTACAGATCGAGATTATCTCTTCAGGGGGATTCGAATGTCTCGATCTGTAACATCTGGACGGACAAAAGGTCTCTATCTGTTACAGATTGAGACAAAGGTCAGGGACTAAGACGTCTTGTCTCGATCTGTAACAGTTAGACGGGAATTCGGGCCCTAGATGTTACAGATCGAGACAATTGAGTTGGGAAAATAAAAACCTCCGCAGGGGTGCTTCCCTTGCGGAGGTTTTTTTACTCGTTGAGTAGCCTTACGGCTTCGGCGGCCATGTTCTCGACCGTCATGCCGTTCTGCGCGAGCAGCTCGTTGGGGTCGTAGCGGTCGGGGAAGCCCTTGGCGATGCCAAAGGTGCGCGTGCGCACAGGCGTGCAGGCCAAGTAGCACGCGACACGCTCGCCCCACCCACCCTCCAAGATGCCGTCCTCGAGGGTGACGACAACGCGATGCTCGGCGGCAAGGCTGTCGAGAAACTCGCGGTCAAGCTCGGTTGCAAAGCGCGGGTTGACGAGCGTGGCCTCGATGCCGTACTCGGCAGCCAAGCGGTTTGCCACGCGCTCGCCCAGTTCAAAGAAGTCGCCAAGCGCGAGCACGGCAACGTCGCGGCCCTGACGCACCACGTTGTAGCGAACGGCGCTGTAGTCGGTGGCCTCGGCGGGCGCCAGATCGGGGCGGCTTACCAGACCGATGCCCGGTACGCGGATTGCCACGGGATGCTCGCGGTGGTCGAGCGACCAGCTCAGCATGGACAGGTATTCTTCCATGCAGGCCGGTGCCAGGTAGCGCATGTTGGGAAGTCCGCCCAGCATGGAAATATCAAAGAACGAGAGGTGCGTCTCGGACGTTGTGCCAAAGACCGAAGCGCCAAACACCAGGATGGTTGCGGGGGCGTCGTTGAGGCACAGGTCGTGCCACAGTTCATCGTAGGCGCGCTGCAAAAACGTGCCGTATGCGCCAAAGACCGGCTTGGCGCCGGCGCTGGCGAGCGCGGTGGCAAAGGTGACGGCGTGCTCTTCGGCAATGCCCACGTCGACAAACTGCTTGCCTGCCGCGGTGCGGAGCTCGGGCGTAAAGCCCATGATATAGGGCGTGGCAGCCGTGATGGCGACAACCTGCGGGTCGTTCGCGATAGCGGCGTTGAGTGCCTCGCCCGTAATATCGGCATAGGTGCGCGGTGCGGGTTCGCTCGGGTGGCCCGGGCAAAGTTTGCGGCCGGTTGCCATATCGAAGGGCCCCACATGATGCCAGTGCTCCGGGTCGCTCTGGGCCGGCTCAAAGCCCTTGCCCTTGGCGGTGGAGACGTGCAGCACGATGGGATGATCGATATCGCGCAGCTCCTGCAGCGTATCGACCAGCGCTTGGACATCGTTGCCGGCGTCCAGGTAGCGATAGTCGAGCCCCAGCGCGCGGAAAACGTTGCGCTCGCAGGTGCCGTTGCTGGCGCGCAGCTCGGCCAGATTGCGATACAGACCACCGTGGTTTTCGGCAATGGACTGGTCGTTATCGTTGACGATAATGATCAAGTTGCTGTCGAGATCGGCGGCATTGTTAAAGCCCTCAAACGCCAGACCGCCCGAAAGCGAGCCGTCGCCAATAACAGTAATGACGTTATACGTGTCACCCGCCAGGTCGCGCGCGTGGGCAAGACCGCAGCCCAAGCTCACCGAGGTCGAGGTGTGACCCATGGCAAACAGGTCATGCTCGGACTCGTCGGGATTGGCAAAGCCAGAGGCCTCGCCATAACGCTCCGGATCGATATAGGTGTACGCGCGCCCGGTCAGCGCTTTGTGTGCGTAGGTCTGGTGCGACACGTCAAAGACAATCTTGTCGGTGGGGGAGTTAAACACGCGGTGGAGCGCGACCGTGAGCTCAACGACGCCCAGGTTGGGGGCAACGTGTCCGCCGACAGCGGCGGAGCTTTCGAGGATGGCGTGGCGAATCTCGTCGCAGAGCTGCGGGAGCTCGGCGCGATTAAGAGCCTTGACGTCCTCGGGCGTTGTCGTTTGCGTAAGCAGCATCGTTGTGGGTTACTCCATGCGAATCGAGCGCCGGCGCTCCCTCGGCCGGCACAATTGCACAAAACAGTCTCGCACATTTTGGCGTTTGATATGTGACGGCGGCGCGGTAATTCGCCAACTGGCGGGGCAAAACGTTTTGTCCGATGCCATACTGGTAGATTCGATGATGATTTTATTCAATGCGTGCAGGACGTGGCTTGCCGCCGTGAGCCGCTGGAAGGAGGCAGCATGTCTGATGCCGTTCGTGCCGAGAAAATCGCGCACGAGGTCGACGATGCCGCCCACCAGCTGGCCCAGGCGGGCCGCTTGGACCTGACGCACGAGTTTGTCCAGCATGGCGACGTGACGGTCTATGCACATGTGACTTCGGTAGCGCGGGTGAGCCTGTCCTTTGCCGAGCGCTTGGGCCGTGCTGGCATTTCGGTCGACCGTGCCTCGCTGCTGCGCGGTGCCCTGCTGCACGATTACTTTCTCTACGATTGGCACGACCCCGATCCGAGCCATCGACTGCACGGATTTCGGCATCCATTTTTTGCCCTGGCACGTGCCGAAGAGGATTTTGAGCTGACGCCGCGCGAACGGAATATTATCGCGCGACATATGTTTCCGCTGGTGCCAGTGCCGCCGACGTGTCGCGAGGCATGGATTGTGTGCCTGGCTGATAAGTGGTGCGCACTGTGCGAGACGGTCGCCGGCCGTCTGCCGCGCAAAGACGGCGCGAACGATTTGAACGAGGGCTCGAGTGACGGCTCGAGTAAAGAATCGAGCGAAAAGAGGAGAGGGTAGACGGTGGAAACCGCGATTGATATGGCGTTTGGCGGCGCGACGCTTGCCGCCTGCCCGCTTTCGGCACTGGTGCTCTCGTTTGCCCTTTACGGGTTTTGCGGTTGGGCATGGGAGTCGACAGTATGTGCCATGCTCAACCAAGGACGCTTTGCCAACAGCGGATTCTTGCTGGGGCCGTGTTGTCCTATCTATGGTGTGGGCGGCATAGCCTGCTGGCTTTTGCTGCGCGGGATTCCGGATGCCTCGAGCCAGTTTGTCGCCGCGGCGCTTGTCTGCAGCGTAATCGAGTACAGTGTGGGCTTTCTATTGGAAAAAACAACAGGCGCGCGCTTTTGGGATTACTCGCACCTGCCGTTTAATTTGCATGGACGCATCTGTCTGTACTGGGCCTGCGCGTTTGGCTTGGGTGCGTTGTGCATTTGTCGCGTAGTGGAGCCGGCATTGCTGGGGCTGCTTGGCCATCTGCCGGTGCTGATTGTGCGGCTGTCCGCCTTTATCGTTGCGGTCGCGATGATGGTCGACGCGGCATGCTCTTTGGCCAGTTGGCGCCGCCTGTCCGATCAGCTGGAGCGTGTGCGTGCCGACCTTGCCGACCGCATCAATGAGTCGCTTGCCGATGCGTCTGACTCCATGCTCGAACGTATTCCCGATTCGGCGATCGACTCGGTGACGCAGACGCATATCCGCAGCCGTGCCGTTAACGCGTGGCTGGCCGAGCTGGGCGATGCAACGCTCGATGCCCTGCGTGAGAAGGCTTCGATGCCGACGTTTATTTCGGATGGCGCTCATGGCCTGGCGCTTGCCGCCCGCCGCGTGGCCGATGCCGCGCCGAGCGTGCCCCATCCATCGCTCGCCCGTCTCCGTGCCGGCAGGCGCGCGAACCGTCCGGTGCCGAGTGTGTCGCTCAGCCGTCGCGACCTGCGCTTCTTCAATGCCTTCCCGCGTCTGCGTATCAATCGCTACGAAGGTGTCATTCGAGCAACTAATCTTCGCGACCGCGCCCACGAGCTGTTTCGACGCTAAGAGCTGGAGTCGTAGAGGCGCCTTGCAAACGCGTGTTTCCTAGGGAAATCACCTTATCGCTCTGCCCAATCGTGATTCCCCTAGGGAAAACACGCTACTGCCGTCGCTGACTGTGATTCCCTTAGGGAAAACACGCTAAAGAGCTCCTAGCCGTGTTTCCCCTAGGGGAATCACGTTTGAACTGAGGCCACGAGGCGTCATCGATGCCAGAGGGCCTAGAGAGGGCAAGGAAACTGCCGCCTGCACCTCGAGGACAACCGTTCACCGAGCGACGTAGTTGTGGTGCGCGCCGGGATGACGTCTTTGACCTGCGGCGTCAAGCAGTACGTCAAGCTTTTGGTCAGTTAATGGTAAGAGATTGGCAAGGTGCCTTTTGGCTATGCTGCCTCTATTGGGAGGTGGCTTTCGTGAGGAATACCAGCGCACGGCAAAGGATTGAAGAACAGCTTGATGGGGCGGAGCGCTTGCAGCGTTGTCTAGTGCCCAAAACCAGGGCGGATCGCGAAGCGCTTCGTCGCGCCGTAGCGGCAGGGGTGGCCGTGCGTCCGTTTAGCGGGATGTTCATGCGCGCCTCCACGTGGGATGCGCTCAAGACGAGTCCGCGCGTTCGTTGGCGCTATGTTCAAAATACGTTTCTCGACGAGCACCCTGACGAGGCCGTCTGTTCCTTTTCTGCTGCGCTTGACCATGGACTTTGGGTTTCGAAGAAATATCTGGACACAATTCATCTTGTAGCTAGCGGGCGCTCGCATGGTAGATGCGGTACGGGAATCCATCGGCATGAGTGCCCTCTAAATGAGATCGAGCTAAACGGCACCGTGAAACGAACGACGCTAGAACGGACGGTGCTCGACTGCTCACTTGTTGCTTCTTTTGAAGACGGTTTGGCTATAGCTGATAGCGCCCTGCGGTTCTGCAAGCTCGATATCCAAAAGTATCGCGACTATGTTGAAGCGCTGGCGCGATGTCGCTCTGGGGCCTTGTGCGCTGAGATGGTAGCGCGCTATGCCGATGGCGCTTCGGAGAGCGGCGGTGAATCCATCGTGCGCGGATTGATCGTCGCGCTGGGTTACCTTCCTCCGACCATGTTGCAAGCCGAGTTTGTTGACCCGATCGATGGCGGTGCGATTCGTGCCGATATGTACTACGAGTTGCCGAATGGGCTTCGCTTAATTATTGAGGTCGATGGTTTTGGCAAATACGTTGGTGCGGACGGCCTGGGAAAAGAAATGCAAAAGCGTTTGGTTGCAGAGCGTCAACGAGAGTCGCACATTACGGCTCTGGGCATTCCGATCATGAGGGTGCAATTTAGCCGCGTGTACGAGGACGGTTATCTCGAACACCTACTGAGGCGTTTCGGTGTGCCAAAAGTCGCTCCTCATATGTAGCGTTGGGCAGTGGAGGAGATGTTGATAAGGGTTGTTTTGCATGGTATGGCTTTTGATATGGTCGTCAGCTGCGTTTTCCTTAAGGGAGCGTTACCCTGCTCCGCCCAGTTGTGTTTGCCCCCCGGGAGATCACGTTACCGCTCTGCCCAATCGTGATTCCCCTAGGGAAAACACGCTAAAGAGCGCCTAGCCGTGTTTTCCCTAGGGGAATCACGGACGAATCTGATGCGGAGTCTACCTTGGGATTGCCTTGTCTCTGCATATAGCTGATTTGAAATGCGGGCATAGATGGTCTCTTGATTTACGCGTTTCCCCTTCGTTTCGCGTCCGTTGCCGCGCCGTTTCCAAGATTGCGGCACCGTTTCCATTCGACAACGCAGCGTTTAACAACGCCGTATCTGGTCTACACCAGTTGCCCCTCGGCCGCATTATGGGCGCCGATAACGTTCATGCGACCAAGGGGGAGCGAATGTACGATACGGGATCGACAACGTTTATGCTCATCTGCACCATGCTCGTGTTTTTAATGACACCGGGTCTGGCGTTTTTCTATGGCGGCCTGTCCAGGCGCAAAAATGTCATCAACACCATGCTTATGTGCTTTGGCGCCATTGGCCTGGTTGGTGTGCTGTGGATTGTTGCCGGCTGGTCGCTGGCCTATGGCGGCGACGGTTCCAGCCCGTTTATTGGAGGCCTTGACCAGCTGCTGTGCCTGCCGGTGCTCAACCAGGTGCTGCAGGCGGCCGAGGGCAATGCTGCGGACGGTGTCGTCTACCCTCAGATCATCAACATCGCCTTCCAGATGGCATTTGCCATGATCACGGCTGCTATCGTCACGGGCAGCCTGGCCGGCCGCGTTAAGTTCGGTGCCATGACGGCCTTCCTGGGCATTTGGCTGCTCGTGGTCTATGCGCCGCTCGCTCACATGGTTTGGGGAGGCGAGGGCTCCTTTATCGGCGATATCATCGGCGCGCTCGACTTTGCCGGCGGCGACGTGGTGCACATTTCATCCGGTCTTACGGGCCTGATTCTCTGCTTAAAGCTCGGCCGTCGTCGCGGCTTTGGCATGGTGAGCTACCGTCCGCATAACGTGCCGTTTGTGGCGCTGGGCGCCGGCTTGCTTTGGTTTGGCTGGTTTGGCTTTAACGGCGGTAGCGAGTTTAAGGCCGACGCCGTGGCGGCACTCGCCATCCTCAACACCGTGACGGCCAGCGCGGCGGGCATGGTCTCGTGGCTTGCCGTCGAGCGCGTGCACACCGGTCGCCCCACGCTGGTGGGTGCCAGCACCGGTCTGGTTGCGGGCCTTGTGGTGGTCACGCCCGGTGCGGGCTTTGTCGAGCCGTGGGCGGCGCTGGTCATGGGCCTGATCGTCTCACCTGTCTGCTACCTGGCCATCAGCCATCTCAAGACCAAGTTTGGCTACGACGATGCGCTCGACGCGTTCGGTTGCCACGGCATCGGCGGCATCTTGGGTGGCGTGCTCACGGGTCTGTTTTGCGTGCCGGAGCTTTCGTGGACCGGTAAGGGCGGCCTGTTCTACACGGGCGATGTGTCGCTGCTCATCTCACAGGCCTTGGGCATTGTGGTGACGGTCGCCATTGTGCTGGTGCTCGACTTGGTAATCGCCGCGGTGGTCAAAGCGCTGTTCCACGGCAGCCTGCGTGTGGACGAGGCCGATGAGGCACTGGGCCTGGATGCGAGTCAGCACGGCGAAAGTGCATACCCTTCGTTTAGTGGTCTGGACTAGCGGTTTCTAACGTTCTGTCAGACCAACTCTTAAAGAGAGGAATTCACTATGAAGAAGATTACGGCGATCGTTCGTGCCGAGAAGCTTGAGGTTCTTAAAGACGCGCTGTTTGCTGCCGATGTTCGTGGCATGACTATCAACCAGGTGCAGGGCTGCGGCGCGCAGCATGGCTGGAAGGAATACGTGCGCGGCAACGAGTTGCTTGTCAACACGATCCCTAAGGTGCAGTTCACCCTTATTTGCGCCGATGAGCATGTCGACGGAATTGTCGACATCATCTGCAACGCCGCTCGCACCGGTGCCGTTGGAGACGGCAAGATTTGGGTCGAGCCGGTCGAGGAAGTCATCCGCATTCGCACCGGCGAGCACGGCCCCGCCGCGGTGTAGGACAATCTTTCGACTGACGGGCGTGCCTCCCTTGGAGCGCGCCCGTTCTCGTCTACAATATCGTGCAGACGAAGGAGAGGCATGCCCATGATCAAGATGTTTGCGAGTGACTTAGACGGAACGCTGCTGAACGCCCTGCACGAGGCGGATGGGACCATTCGCCGTGCCATTCGCGAGCTGACCGAGGCCGGCCTGCATGTGGTTCCCGCGACCGGGCGCTCGACGTTGCCGATTGGTGAACATGGCTTTACAGGTCTGGCACTCGACGCCTGCTGCTCCAACGGATCCATCGTGCGCGACAGTCATGGCGAGGTGCTCAAGACCTGGACCATCGACCCGCAGATTACCGAGGAGCTGCTCAAGGCGTTCCCGGACATTTGCTTTGACTGCTCCACGCCCGATGGCATGTTCTCGAGCGGTTCGTTCGAGATGCATCAGGCGGGCTTTAAAA
>URTB01000035.1 GCA_900550595.1 uncultured Collinsella sp. | reverse complement strand
GCCGCCCCGGGCTTATCGAGACCCTGGGCCGCGACTATCACGTCAACGTTGCCGGTCCCAGCACCATGGCGGCCATCCTCAACAGTCTGCAGATGAGCTATCAGACGTTTAAGTTGCAAAAACGTACCGACGACGTGCTGCGCGTGCTCTCCGCCGTCAAGGCCGAGCTGCCGCGCTATCAAAAGGCGCTGCGCCGCGCCCAGCAGCAGATCGAGACCGCGGGCAAAACGGTCGAGGGCATCATCACCACGCGCACCAACGTCATGGAGCGCAAGCTCAAGGACATCGATGCGCTGGAAGACGCCGACCAAGCCGATGAGATCTTGGGACTCACGTCCGCGAGCCTTCTCGCGGACCAAGAAGACGAGGACTAATTGCAACAAGACGGTGGGGCACCGGCGCAAACGCGGGCGCCCCACCGCTTTTCGTATCGCACTTGTCTGAAGCGTGCTCCAATGTGCAACAATGGCGTCTCGCCCTATCAGACGCGAAAGGAAGCCCATGTCCCAGAGAAGCACCAGCCCGCTCAGCCGCTCCACCGTGCGCCGCACGCTGCAGCGGTTTTGGGGTGTCACGCGCACGCAGCCGCTGATTGTCTTTCTCTCGGTATTCTCGTCGGCGGGCTACATCTTTTTGCTGACGTTTGCCAATACCTATGTGATGGCCCTCATTGTCGACCGCGTTCAAGCCGGTCCCGTGGCGGGTGACCAGGTGTTTGAGGTCTTCGGCCCCTATATCCTGGCGCTCGTACTCGTTAACCTGGTGGGTCAGATCCTCTCCAAGTTACAGGACTACACCGTCTACAAGCTCGAGATTGCAGGCAACTATCACCTGGCGCGTCTATGCTTCGACACGCTCTCCAACCAATCCATGACATTCCATACCAGCCGCTTTGGCGGATCGCTTGTGAGCCAGACGAGTCGTTTTATGAGCGGCTACACGGGCCTGGTGGACGTGACGGTGTATTCGCTCATTCCCACCATCACCTCGGTTGTCTGCACGGTGGCGGCGCTCGCCCCGGTGGTACCGACGTTTACCGTGATTTTGGTGGGCATCATG
The DNA here is from genome assembly GCA_900550595.1 of uncultured Collinsella sp. Lineage (GTDB taxonomy): Bacteria > Actinomycetota > Coriobacteriia > Coriobacteriales > Coriobacteriaceae > Collinsella. Next base: position 8,488 of record URTB01000035.1, on the reverse strand, counting down.
GTCGTCTACATCGCATTTGTCTGGCTTATGTACAAGCGCATCATGCCGCTTTCGGCCGCGACGTCCGCCGCGCAGAACAAGCTGTCGGGCGTGCTGTCCGACGCGGTCACGAATATCCTGGCCGTCAAGACCTGTGGGCGCGAGGACTTTGAGCGCGACCTGTTCGATGCCGCCGACCGCGCCGCGCGCGACGCCGAAACGGTTTCGATGCACGCCATGATGCAGCGCAACTTTACGACCTCGGGCCTTATCGTCATCACCATGGCCGTGGTGAGTGTGTTCGTCGCGGGTGGCAACGCGTGGTTTGGCATTTCGGCCGGCGCGCTCGTCATGATCTTTACCTATACGTACAACCTCACCATGCGTCTGAACTACGTAAGCTCCATGATGCAGCGCATCAACCGCGCGCTGGGCGATGCGGCCGAGATGACGCGCGTGCTGGACGAGCCGCGTCTGGTGGCAGACGACGAGAACGCTCCCGAGCTTAAAGTGACCGAAGGTGCGATTGATTTTGAGCACCTGAGCTTTGCATACCGTGACGCCGCGGCGGGCGAGAACGTGTTCGACGACCTGACGCTTCACGTGGCGGCGGGCCAGCGCGTGGGCCTGGTGGGTAAATCGGGCTCGGGCAAGACGACGCTCACCAAGCTGCTGTTGCGCTTGGACGATGTGCAGGGCGGCCGCGTGCTCGTGGACGGCCAAGACGTCTCGCGCTGCACGCAGCAGAGCCTGCGCCGCCAGGTTGCCTACGTGCCGCAGGAGGCGCTGCTGTTCCATCGCTCCATTCGCGAGAATATCGCCTACGGCCGCCCCGACGCAACCGACGAGCAGATCCGCGAGGCCGCGCGCCTGGCAAATGCCCTGGAGTTTATCGACCGCCTGCCCAACGGCTTTGACACCATGGTGGGCGAGCGCGGCGTCAAGCTTTCGGGCGGCCAACGTCAGCGCGTGGCCATCGCCCGCGCTATCCTGACCGACGCGCCGATCCTGGTGCTCGACGAGGCGACGTCTGCCCTCGACAGCGAGTCCGAGGCGCTGGTGCAGGAGGCGCTCGAGAACCTGATGCGCGGTCGCACCTCCATTGTGGTGGCGCATCGCCTGTCCACCGTGGCGGCGCTCGATCGCATCGTGGTGCTGGCGGACGGCGAGATTGTCGAGGACGGTACGCATGCGCAGCTTGTCGAGGCAGGCGGCGAGTATGCGAGCCTGTGGGGCCGCCAGACCGGCGCATTTTTGGAGGCGTAAAGACCCCATACGTGGGACAATCGTGCCCATAGGTTTGTTATGCCGCTGAGCCGAGGAGTCGTTATGCCACGCGAGACCAATGCCGCCAAACGCGAGCGCGCCGTTGAGGTGTGCGAGCGCCTCAACCGTCGCTATGGCCCGGTCGAGTGTTTTTTGGATCACGAGAATCCCTTTAGGCTGCTCATCGCGGTGCTGCTCTCGGCGCAGACGACCGACGCGCAGGTCAACAAGGTGACGCCGAAGCTGTTTGCCCAGTGGCCCACGCCCGAGGCCATGGCGGGGGCGAGCGTGGCCGATGTGGCCGATACCATTAAGTCGCTCGGCTTTTATAAGAGCAAGGCCAAGCACGCCGTGGAGGCCGCGCAGATGATCGTTGCCGATTACGGTGGCGAGGTGCCGGCCGACATGAAGGAGCTCGTCAAGCTGTCGGGCGTTGGCCGCAAGACGGCGAACATCGTGCTCAACGTGGGGTTTGGCATTGTCGAGGGCATCGCGGTCGATACGCACGTCAACCGCATCGCGCACCGCCTGATGCTGAGCCCCAAGACGCATGCCAAGGAGCCGCTCAAGACCGAGCAAGATCTGCTCAAGATTTTGCCGCACGAGTATTGGGAGTCGGTCAACCACCAGTGGATCACCTTTGGCCGTGAGATCTGCGACGCCCGCAAGCCTAAGTGCGACGAGTGTCCGCTGGCGGATTTGTGCCCCAGCGTGCGCGTAGCGGGGTAGGGCGGAACGCATTTTCGTCTGGCGTTTTTTGCGGGGCTGGGTTTGCCCTTGAGCCGGAGTCCCCTTCATGCGCTACCATGACAGACAATGTATTTGACGTACGACCCGCCGAGCTTGCCCCGGCGGGCTTTTGGCGTTGCAATGCCGGAGGAACAGCATGCTCATTCACCGTATAGCCGCGCAGCTCTACACTGCCGAGGCCTTGCAGACCGTCGAGGCCGGACTCGATGCCGGCGAGGACGTGACGCTGGCCGTGTCGCAGTCGGGCCGCACGCTTATGGCGGCAGCCCAGTTTGCGCGCCGTCCGCGCCCCACGGTCTACATTGTGAGCGGCGAGGACGCGGCCGATCGCGCCGCGCGCAGCTTTGCCGCTTACGTGGGCCTGGCACACGTGTGCCGTTTTCCCGAGCGCAAGGACTATCCGTGGCGCGAGCAGGCGCCCGACGATGCCGTGGTGGCGCAGCGCTGCGAGGCACTCGGGCGCATCGTGCGCGGGGACAACTGCATCATGGTCGCCTCGGCCCGCGCGTTGCTGCGCTGTGTGCCGCCGGTCGAGAGCCGCTACTGGGAGTCCACTACTTTTGCGGTGGGTGAGGAGATTCCTTTTGACGAGGTGCCGCAGCGCCTGGTGGGCATGGGCTACACCAATGCCGGCGCCGCCGACGCGCCCGGCCTGTTCCGCGTGCACGGCGACACCGTCGAGGTGTTCCCCGCGCAGGAAAAAGCGCCCGTGCGCATTGAGTTTTTCGGCGACGAGATCGATCGCATCCGCCGCATGGTGAGCTCAACGGGGCAGACCATCGGCAACGAGGACAGTATCGAGATTTTCCCGTGCCGTGAGCTGGCGCTTACCGACGAGGCCGTCCACAACATGAATGTGGCGCTCTACCGCGCCAGCCAGGACGACAGCAAACTGGCGGCGCTGCTCGAGATGGTGGATGCGCGCATCGTCACACCCGAGCTCGACCGCTTTTTGCCGGTGATGTACGGCCAGACCGTGAGCCCGCTGGCGCACGTGAGCGACAAGGCGCTCGTGGTGCTGTCCGAGCCGCGCTCGCTGTTCGACGATTGCCTGCGCGCCTACGAGGATATCGAGGCCCGTGCCGGCGAGGCGGGGGTCGATCGCCTGGACGGCTTGTACGTGCGCGCCCAGCAGCTCGACTTTGGTGCCCAGCAGCGCCTGAACTACGTGAGCCTCATCCGTGCCGGCGGTGCGGTGACGGCCGAGCTCAAGATTGAGCAGCCGGCCATCGCAGGCTCGGACAACCGTTTTATGACGCGCATCCAGGAGGTCATGGGCAAGCGCTATGCCTGCGTGTTTGCCATCCCCGACCGCGGTGCGCGCGAGTCGATGGAGCTCACCTTTGGCGACGAGGGCATTACCTTTGAGGAGTCGTTGACGGCCGCGCCCGAAAACGCCGGCGTTATCGGCGATCGTGTGCGCGTGGCGGCGGCGGATTCTGCCGACCGTGCCGCCCGCCAGGAGGCTCATGCCTCCATTCGCGAGCGCCGCGCCGATGCGCTCAACGACCGCTCGCTCGAGGCGGGTGCCGCCCAGGCTGCCGCCGGTGCCGCCGTGCCCACCATCTCGCGCGGACGCGTAACCTTTGTCGATGCCGCTCTGCCGCAGGGCGTGGTGGTGCCCGATGCCAACCTGGCCGTGTTCTCAATCGCCGACCTCAACGCCCGCATGGACGCCAACCGCGCGCGCAGCCGCCGCAAGGTGGATATTACGCAGATCACCTTCCCGTTTAAGCCGGGCGACTACGTGGTGCACGCTACCCACGGCATCGCGCTCTTTAGCGAGATCGCGCGCCAGGAAGTGGGCGGCAAGGAGCGCGATTACTTTTTGCTGGAATATGCCGACGGCGACAAGCTCTACGTGCCGTTGGAGCAGGTCGACCGCATCACACGCTATGTTGGCCCCGACGGCGACAAGCCGCGCCTGACCAGGCTCAACACCGCCGACTGGACGCGGGCCACCAACAAGGCGCGCAAGAACGCCAAAAAGCTGGCGTTTGACCTGGTCGATCTGTATACGCGCCGCTCTTCGATTACCGGTATCGCCTGCCCACCCGACACGCCCGAGCAGATCGAGATGGAGCAGAGCTTTCCTTACGACGAGACGAGCGACCAGCTGGAGGCCATTGCTGACATTAAGGCCGACATGGAGGCGCCCAAGCCCATGGACCGCCTGCTGTGCGGCGATGTGGGCTTTGGCAAGACCGAGGTCGCTCTGCGCGCGGCGTTTAAGTGTGTGGACTCCGGCCGCCAGGTCATGGTGCTCTGCCCCACGACCATTCTGGCCCAGCAGCACTACGAGACGTTCTTTGAGCGCTTTGCCCCGTTTGGCCTTGAGGTCGAGGTGCTCAGCCGCTTCCGTACGCCGGCGCAGCAAAAGCGCGCACTCAAGGCGTTTGCCGAGGGCACAATCGACGTGCTGATCGGCACACATCGCTTACTTTCGGCCGATGTGAACCCCAAGAACCTGGGCCTGGTGATTATCGACGAGGAACAGCGCTTTGGTGTGCAGCACAAGGAGCAGCTCAAGAACCTGCGCGAGCAGATTGACGTGCTCACGCTTTCGGCAACGCCTATTCCGCGAACCATGCAGATGGCCACGAGCGGCGTGCGCGACATGAGCCTGATCACCACGCCGCCGACCGGGCGCCGTCCCGTGATCGTGCACGTGGGGGAGTACGACCCCGATGTGGTGAGCGCGGCGATTCGCCTAGAGGTGGGTCGCGGCGGTCAGGTGTACTACGTGTCCAACCGCGTCAAGACCATCGACGACGCCGTGGCACGCGTGCACGAGGCCGCGCCCGAGGCGCGCGTGGGCGTGGCGCACGGCAAGATGAGCCCGCGCGAGGTCGAGGACGTGATGATCGAGTTCGCGACCAAAAAGATCGACGTGCTCATCGCCACGACCATCGTGGAGAGCGGCATCGACAACGCGACCGCCAACACGCTGATCATCGAGGACTCGCAGCGCCTTGGCCTGGCGCAGCTCTACCAGCTCAAGGGCCGTGTGGGCCGCTCTGCCACGCAGGCCTACGCGTACTTTATGTTCCCGGGTGAGCTGCCTCTCACCGAGGAGGCCACGGCGCGCCTGACTGCACTTTCCGAGTTCCAGGACCTGGGCAGCGGCATGCGCATCGCCATGCGCGACCTGGAGATTCGCGGCGCCGGCTCGCTTATGGGCGCCGAGCAGCACGGCAACCTGTCGAGCGTGGGCTTTGACCTGTTTACGCAGATGTTGGGCCAGGCAGTGGCCGAGGCACGCGGCGATGACGACGCCGGCGTGGAGGCGGCGAGCGTGGGTATTAACCTGCCGGCCGATTACTTCTTGTCCGAGGAGTACCTGCCGGCGGTGGATCAGCGCGTGCTCGTGTACCGTAAGCTCGCAGCGGCCGAGGACCTGGAGAGCATCGATGAGGTGCAGGAAGAGACCGAGGCTGCGCATGGCGAACTGCCGTTGGCGGGACTCAACCTGTTCAATCGCGCACGCATCCGCATTCGCGGCGAGCGCCTGGGACTCGAGAGCGTCACGCTCAGCGGCGGTCGCATCACGTTTTTGGGCGTCGACGTGCCCAAGAAGGTGGCCTTTGAGCTTAAGACCCGCTATGGCGCGGTGAACTTCCCCAAGAGCCGCAAGCTGTCGGTGCCCTACAAGGCGGGCGCCGGCGCAGGCAGCGGCCTGGGTCGCGGCCTCGATGCCAACGACGGCACCGGCCCCGTGGCCGCGGCGCTCATGCTGCTGCAGCAGCTGGGCGCGTCCGACGATGATTAATGGGTCGACGCTGCAAACGCCCCATTTGGGCACTCTGGTTCCATCGAAAGGAAAGCATGTTCGGATACATCTATAAGAAAGACGTCGCCATTATCGCGGTTGTCCTGTGTCTTTGTCTGGGCGTGGGCAGTTTCTTCGACTATCAGATTTCGAGCGCGCTGTTCAACATCGGCAGCATGTACGGTCGCTTTGTCGAGGCGGCCGGCGAGCTGCCGTTCGAGCTGACGGCGAGCATCGCGGGCGTTATGCTCGTGCGCTCGGCACGCCCCGATTCCAGGGGGAGCAAATGGCTCGCTGCGCTGGGCGTTTTGATCAACGTGGGTCTGGTCAGCTACGAGATTATCGGATCGCTGCGCATCGGCGGCAAGCTCATCGCGTTTCAGCTGGTGCTGACGTTTGTGCTGGTCGTTGCGGTTAACGTTATTGCCTATCGCCTTACGCGCGACACCGCGCCCGACGAGCTTACGCGCTGGGCGTTGATGGTACTTGCCGTGTGGGTCGCTCAGGCCATTATCCTCAACGTGATCGTCAAGCCACTGTGGTCGCGCCCGCGCATGCGCGTGATCGAGGTCACGCCGGGGCTCGATTTTCAGCCGTGGTGGGTGATCGGCAATCCCGACAAGTGGACCTATATCGCCGCCGGCGTGATCAAGGACGGGTTCAAGTCGTTCGCGAGCGGCCACACCGCGCATGCGGCGATCGGCCTCATGCTCGCCGGGCTTCCCGCGGCGGCCTTTAAGGAAAAACCTTCGCATCGCCGCGTGGTCTTTTGGACGGCGGCTGTGGTCTCGGCACTCGTCGCCTTTGGCCGTATCGTGATCGGAGCTCACTTTTTGAGTGACGTGAGCTGCGGCTTTGCCCTGGTGCTGGCGCTTGAGTGCCTTGCCGCGCGCATTGCCTATCCCAACGGCGTACAATAGCCCCGTTTGAATCATCGGGCTCGTGCCCGGCTAGAGAGGATTGCCATGCTCGCGTTTAACAACGACTATTCCCACGGCGCACATCCGGCAGTGCTGCAGGCGCTCGTCGACACCAATATGGAGCCGCAGCCCGGCTACGGTACCGATGCGCACACCGAGCGTGCCAAGCAGCTTATCCGCGAGGCCTGTCAGGCCCCCGATGCCGACGTGTTTTTTCTGGTGGGCGGCACGCAGGCCAACGCGACGGTGATCGACATGCTGCTCGCGCCGTACGAGGGCGTCGTTGCTGCTGAGACTGGCCACGTCGCCTGCCATGAGGCGGGCGCTATCGAGTTTGGCGGCCACAAGGTGCTCACCATCCCCGGCTACGAGGGCAAGATGCACGCCGAGGACCTCGAGAACTATATCCAGGTGTTCTACGAAAACGAGAGCTACGAGCACACGGTGTTCCCGGGTGCCGTGTATGTGAGCCTATCGACCGAGTACGGCACGCTGTACTCCAAGGCCGAGCTCGCGGCGATTCACGCGGTGTGCCAGAAGCGCGAGATTCCGCTGTTTGTGGATGGCGCCCGCCTGGCCTATGCGCTGGCGGCCGATGAGTGCGACATTACCCTGCCCGAGCTGGCGCAGCTGTGTGACGTGTTCTACATCGGCGGCACCAAGTGCGGCGCGCTCTGCGGCGAGGCCGTGGTGTTCTGCGGCATGCGCGCTCCGGCGCACCCCATTCCGCGTATTAAGCAGCATGGCGCACTGCTCGCCAAGGGCCGCCTGACGGGTGTGCAGTTTGAGGCGCTCTTTACCGATGGCCTGTATTTTGAGATTGGTCGCCAGGCGATTGAGACTGCTCAGGCGCTTCGTCGCGTGCTGCACGAGCGCGGCTACCAGTTCTTCTTGGAGACGCCGACCAACCAGCAGTTCGTGATTCTGCCCAACGAGGACATGGCCCGCATTCGCGAGCATGCGGCGATCGAGTACTGGGAAAAGTACGACGAAACCCACACGGTGGTGCGTTTTTGCACCAGCTGGGCCACGACGCGGGAGGATATCGACGCGTTGGCGGCTGTCCTGTAGCCTGATGTAATGACGAGGGGCCGCCCTGCGCCTGAGCTTGGCGCAGGGCGGCCTTTGCTTTTGGGGAGAAGGGTTGTATGACCGAGATGTCCGAGCCGACGATTCGCCTGGCGACGCCCGATGATGCGCCGGCGTTGCTTGCCATCTATGAGCCGTATGTGCGCCAGACGGCGATTACCTGCGAATATGAGGTGCCGAGCGTTGAGGAGTTCACCGGGCGCATCGAGCGCACGCTCAAGCGCTATCCGTATCTGGTGATGGAGCTGGACGGGCGTCCGGTAGGCTATGCCTATGTGAGTCCGCTCAACAGCCGCGAGGCATACGACTGGTCGGTTGAGACGTCGATCTACCTGGCGCGCGACGTGCGTCACGGCGGGCTGGGCCGCAAGTTGCACGATGCGCTCAAGCAATGTCTGATCGCGATGGGCATCACCAACATGTGCGCGCTCATTGCCGTGCCGCACGATAAGGACGATGAGTACCTGACGCACAACAGCCAGGATTTCCATGCCCATATGGGATATCGCCTGGTGGGCGCCTTCGATCGCTGCGCCCAAAAGTTCGGCCGCTGGTACGACATGTGCTGGATGGAGTTGGTCCTGGCCGAGCGCACGCCCAACCAACCCAAGCCAACCTGGTTCCCCGACCTCCTCGCCTAAAACCACCACGAAGGTGCCTGTGAACTGCGCCCCGAAACTTGGACTGAATAAATAGCGACTACGCCGCAAGGGCC
>URTB01000034.1 GCA_900550595.1 uncultured Collinsella sp. | reverse complement strand
AGCGCTCATCGCGTCGAAGCCGGCTCGTATCATCACGAGCGCCGCGCTCGCCGTTACACTGACGGCCGCGCCGATGCTCTCCCCCGTCGCAGCCTATGCCGCCTCGCAGGCAACGCAGGATCAGCTTTCCGCTGCCCAGCAGAAAATCGAAACCGCCACGAGTGCCTACAACGAAGCCCGCACCAAGCTCGAGGATCTGCAGAAGCAAATCGACACTAACGAGGCAAGCATCGAGAAGATCGAAGCCGAACTTCCCGATCAACAGGCCAAGGCGAGCTCCGCCATGCGCGATCTGTATAAGTACCAGAAGGGCACCAACCCCATCGTGAGCTTCCTGGTCAACGCGCAGAGCCTGGGCGAGTTCATCACCACCTGCAAGTACACCAACCAGATCACGAGCTCAAGCGTCGACGAGATCGAAGAGCTCAACAAGATGCAGACCGAACTCGAGCAGAACAAGACCGAGCTCGAGCAGGCCAAGTCCCAACTCGAGACCGAGCAGAAAACCGCCGAGGACGCACTGGCACAGGCCCAGCAGCTTCGCAGCGAAGCCCAGGCAAAGGCCGAGCAGGAGAATGCCGCCGAGCTGGCCAAGCTCGAGGCCGACAAGGCCGCTGCCGCCGAGAAGCTCTCGGGCGAGGGCGTGAGCGGCAACAACTCCAACAGCCAGGCCAATAACGCCAACACCACCATCGACACCACGGTGAACAGTTCCAATACCGGCAACTCCGATTACGACTCGTTTATCAACGAGTGGACGAGTCGCATCGACAACTACCTCGCCGGCTCCCCCATGGCAGGTCAGGGTTACAACTTTGCCGTGGCAGCCTGGAACACCGGTGTTGACCCTCGCTGGTCTCCCGCCATCGCCTGCATCGAGAGCAGCAAGGGCCTCTATTGTGCCGGCTCCTATAACGCCTGGGGCTGGAGCGCTCGCGGCGGCGGCTGGCGGAGCTTTGGTAGCTGGAGCGAGGGCGTCTCTGCCCACGTTGCCTACCTGGGCGACAACTATGGCTCCACGCTTACCCCGGCAGCCGCCAAAAAGTACTGCCCGCCCACGTGGCAGGACTGGTACAACAAGGTTGCAACCCAGATGAACCGCATCTAAGATCAACGTCAAAGGGCCCCAATTGGGGCCCTTTTTCTTTTACGCGACGGAGGTATCGACGACGCCAGTCGCGTTTGCAATGGCAACAATGATAATCATTGCCAACAAGAGCACACCCATAGCCTTGAGCCAGAGCTTTGCAAGCTTTTTACCGCGGTATCTATCGAGTAGCTCAAACCGCCGGCGAAGGCGGCGTTTGTCGAGCATCACAAAATGAATGAGCGCTACGAGACCGTCGGCGAAGATAAAATACTCAATCGCGAGAAACCACATCGGGTAGTTTTGGTTGGCGCCCGTAGGATGAAAAACGGCAAAATGGCTTCCGGCAAAGAAAACAAGTAGCGAAAGATAGACGAATGCGTTCCAAATGCGCCCAACGGTGTCGGGAATGCGGGAGAGTAAATTCGGGCGCTCAGGCACCAACGGCAATCCACCCTGAGACTGATCCGTGGGGAGCACGGGCACAGGGCACACGGCTCGCCGCTCCGGAGGCTCTTGGAAGGAAGCAGCATTCGGCGCGGACGACGCATACGATGCGCGTGCAGCGTGCCCTAGCGCCTTCGCGCTTGCAAAGCGCTTGTCCGGATCGAGCGCCATCGCCATGCAAATAACATCGGCAAGCGAGGCGGGGACGTCACGTGCCTCGCATTGCTCGCGTATGTTCCGACCTGGCTTGGGATCGGCCCCCGTCAGACAAAAGAACAGCAGGGCACCGAGCGCATAGACATCGCTGCGCACGCTCGTCTGGCCAAAACCATACTGCTCGGGCGGCGCATAGGGACGCGTGCCAAACTTGACGGTATCGGCATCGGCTCCCTCGCGCCACACGCGAGCAATTCCCAAGTCGATAATCACCAGCGATGAAAACGTCAGGCCTGTATCGGGCGTATAGTTTGCGCCCGACACGATGATATTCGAGGGCTTTAGGTCGCGATGGATCACCGGCGCAGCCATCTCCCCCGCCGACGCAAAGCCGGCATGGAGCTCCGCAACTGCATCACAAAGGGCGCCAAACAGCTCACAGGCATAATCGGGCCTCGCACCCAAACGCCCCACCAGGGCCCCGAGCGTTTCGCCTTCGATGTATTCCATGACCACGCAAAGCTCGTCGCCCACGCGGCGGCAATCGACAATCCGAGGCAAGTGCTCGTAACGTCGCCCAGCATGCTGGGCCGCAAACAGGCGTTCATACGCCCCGCCAATCTGGGCCGACGCGTCGATGCGCTTGCGAACAAAGGGGCCAAGAGATCCTCCGCCGGAGCCCTCAAAGTACACGAGCTCGGTCGTCTCGACGTCGGAGTGCTTGAGCACACGGTCTACGCGATAGCTGTCATCACGCTCAAGTGACGCCAGGTGTCCGGCGAGCGCAGCGGTCAGCTCATCATCGGAATATGTTGGGCTCTGAGTATCCATAGCGTCCATAATAACGCAGGGCACGGACGCCCCATGACGCCCGTGCCCTGCACGTTCTAAATATCGTGAACGGCGCTTCCGCCGGCAGCCAACTGTTAGCTCACCGTCTCTTCACCAAAGCGATACAGCTCCTCGTTCACCTTTTGCAGGCTGCAGCCACGATCGATACAGAAAATGATGATGGCGTCACGGCGGTCCTTGCAGTTGAGGACATTGACACCCGCCGCCGTCAAGGCGCGGTTGGTCTCCTTGAGCGTCAGCGCCATGGCAAAGGCAATCTGCAGCACCTTATTGCGGCTCGGATGCCGCGCACCGGTAAAGATCTGATAGCCAAACGTCTCGTTGAGGTCGGCCATACGCACCACGCGCGAACGCTCCAGCCCCTTTTCTTCCAAAAGCTGTTTCAGATACCCCGAAAGCGACGGGGCGGTAAAGTCGTGCTCTTTGATATAGCCCTCGATACTCGGGGCATCAAGCAGCTCGTTGAGCAACTCTTCGGTTAGCTTCTTATCGGGCATATGGCCTCACCTCCCCAGATCGCATAGTAATCATGTTGTTTATTCTAGTTAAAAGCCGCTCACATCAGAACGTTCCCAGCTGGCAACCTGATCGGGAGATACCGTGCTCATCGCTTCGAACTTCCAGGTGCCGCCCGCTTTGAGATGGTTGGTGTTCGCAAGAGCCGTTCCCACCTGATTGCCGTCTGCGTCATACAGAACATACTCGATCTGAATGTAGCTTTGCTCTCTATCCGTATTATTGGTCAACGTGCCAGTGATCTTATACGCGAACTGATTAGACGTATCCCCGGCCTCATCCGAAACCGTATAGGGTTCTTGTGCCTCTTTTTGCTCCTCGACTTGCTGGGTCTGTTCGGCAGGCTTTGCTGCATCACCCGTAGACGAATCAGACGAGTTGCCGCCCATAGACCCTACGACGCCGGCAACAACGAGCACCACGATGACACCCAAAACGATCTTGCCGATCGGCTTCTTTCCCTCTTTTGCCATTATGCATCCTTCCCACGATCCGGCTACCGTGCCGGCACACAGCACATCGTAGGAGGCAGCGAGCTCAAATTCATTAGCTGGGAGCTAATGTCGCAGCACAGCTTGCCACCTGGCACTCATTGAGTCTTTTTTCCTTCACCGAACTCATTCCTTTGTTGTTGACTATTAAACATTTAGACGTAAACTGCTTTGTTACCTTGTCAACATCTGAAAGGAACCTCATTGGGAAAAGACGTACTGGTGCAGCAACTCGTCGACTCATTCGACAGCTGGCCCGCCAAAAATTCCGGTTGCGGATCGTCCCGCATGACACAAGAGCTCTATCCTTTTGACAAGCTCTTCTCTCCCATCAAAATTAACAAGCTCACTGTCAAAAACCGCATTGTCATGGCGCCGATGGGCAATATCGACATGTGCGAGGAAACTGGCCGCCCCAGTGACATGATGCTGCAGTACTTTTTCGCCCGCGCCAAAGGCGGCTGCGGCCTCATCACAACAGGACTCGTACCGGTAAGCCACGGCATCGATACCACGGTCACCGAGCTGGACAAGCTCACCTATTTCCCGCGCATCGATCGAAGCCGAACCGTTATGGCAGGCTGGCGCGACCTTGCCCAAGGTGTCCATGCCTTCGGATCGCGCATTTTTGTCCAGCTTACGGCCGGACTCGGCCGCGTGGGCAACCCGCAATGCCTCATCACGCAAAAGAAGTTTCCGGTCTCGGCGAGTTTCTTGCCTAACTACTACATCCCCGCCATTCCATGCATGCGCCTCTCGGACCAGAAGCTGCGCCGTATCGTAAACAATATCGGCCAAGCGGCGGCCGATGCTCATGCCATGGGCATCGATGGCGTCTATTTGCACGGGCACGAGGGTTATCTTATCGAGCAGCTCGGAAACCCCGCCTTTAACCATCGCAAGCTCGGACGTTATGCCGATTGGCGTCAGTTTGGCCTCGATATGATCAAAGAAATCCGTCGCCGCGTTGGGCCCGACTACCCCATCATGTACCGCATCGACCTTTCGCTTGCACTCGAGGAAACCTATGACGAGCAGGTCATGAATTCGACCTATCTGGGACGCATGCGCGGCGGCCGCACAGTCGAACAGACCCTGGGTTATATGGAAGAGCTCGTGGCGGCGGGAGTAGACATCTTTGACGTCGACCTTGGTTGCTATGACAACTGGTGGATGCCCCACCCGCCTGCGAGCATGCCCGCAGGCTGCTTCGTTCCCGTGGCGCGCGCCGTTCGAGAGCGCTTTGCCGCCGACAATATCCGCTCCAATGCCGGCCTTCCCGTACCCGTTGTCGCGGTGGGTAAGTTGGGCTACCCCGACATTGCCGAACGCGTCCTTCGCAATGGCGACGCCGATATGATCATGCTCGGACGCCCGCTGCTTGCGGATCCCGAGTGGCCCAACAAGGCGTACGCCGGTCGCGTGGCAGATATTCGCCCCTGCATCGGATGTCAGGAAGGATGCCTCAACGAGTTTGTCGAAGGGGGCCATCCGCAGTGTGCCGTCAATCCACGCTGCAGCTTTGAATACCTCATGCCCCAGACACCCGCTCCCGCCAAAGAACCCAAACGCATAGCGGTGATAGGAGCCGGACCCGCTGGGATGGTCTGTGCGCTAATCGCCGCGCGTCGTGGCCACGACGTAAAGCTCATCGATGCCGAAGATGAACTTGGAGGAAAACTCCTCTCCGCCAGCGCCGCCCGGATCAAGTTCGACCTCGATAACTACCGATCATATCTTGTTCGACAGGTGCGCGAGCAGGCAGAAAAACCCAACGGGAACCTGACACTCGAACTTGGACGGGCAGCACGCGCCGAAGATCTTGCAAAAGCAGGCTTCGACGCAATCGTGTGCGCGACAGGCACTTCCAATGCAATACCGCCCATCCCCGGTCTTACGGAGCTTGCAGCATCGGGTCATGCCGTGCTGGCAACGCAGCTACTGCGCCAACCCGCGCTGCTTGGCAACGCCAAAACCGTCACCATCATTGGCGGAGGGGCCGTGGGCTGCGAGGTTGCCCAATGGCTCACTGTCGAACACGGCATACCACAGGTCAGCGTAATTGAAATGCTGCCTCACATGATGCAGGGCGCCTGCACGGCAAATCGCGGCCACCTACTCCATGCGCTCAGGGGACGCAATGTGCGGCTCCTCAATATGACACGCGTCGAGCGCGCGGAGGTCGACGGCAAACGCGAGTCTGGAGCCCCATCGAGGTGTGCGCGTCTCCACTTGAGTCGCAACTGCCACAAAAACGTTCCCGACCCCTACGTCTCGTGGTCACCGGTCTTGCCCGAGAACGTCGAAAACCCGCTTGCACCCAAAATCGGCAACGACTGGAAGTCACTCGAGCTAACCTGCGACCTGGTAATCATTGCCTGCGGCGGACACCCCGACGACGCGCTGTTCTACAAACTGCAGCAGACGCACGCCGCAGACGAGCTGCATAACATCGGCGATGGGTTTGCACCCGGTCGTGTGCTCGAAGCGGTCCGTGCGGCATACCGACTCGGCACCAATATCTAACACGAAAGGATGGGCTCACAGATGAACCTGACCTCCCAACAACAAGCCCTGCTCGACGGCGCCAAGGGCCCCGCCATGGCCAAAGTGGTCAAGACCCTCGTTATGTACGGCGAATGCTTTGGCGCCGAGCGCATGGTTCCCGTGACCGGCGCAAACGGTCATCTTGTCACAAGTTTTGGCCTCTCCATGCTCGGTCCAGTCTATGACCTTATGGATGAGCTGCTGAAAGACGGCGCCCTGTCCGGTCAGTCATTCTCGGTCGACCCGAGGCCCCTCGACCCCGCCGTCCCGGCCAACCCGCTGCAAAAGCTGCTGTTCAAGATTATGTATTCCAAACAAGACGATTATGAGGCACAGCTGCGCAGCATGGGTCTATTGGACAACGATGCTTTCACCTGCACCTGCTACCAGCCCGAGGTTGGCAATCGACCTCGGCGTGGCGACATCCTAAGCTGGGCAGAAAGCAGCGCCGTGGTCTTTGCCAACTCCGTGCTGGGCGCTCGCTGCAATCGCAACTCCGGCATCATCGAGATGTTCGGCTCAATTGCCGGCTTTGTCCCGGAATTCGGCCTGCTCACCGATGAGGGCCGCAAGGCGACCTGGATCATCGAAGTCGACTGCAAGCGCAAGCCCGAAGCGCAAGTGCTTGGCAGCGCCATTGGCATGAAGGTGATGGAAGACGTCCCTTACATTAAAGGCCTCGACCGCTGGCTTGGCCGCGAACTCACACCCGGCACGCAGGACTACCTTAAGGACATGGGCGCCGCCAGCGCATCGAACGGCGCTGTCGGGCTCTACCACGTGGACGGCATCACGCCCGAGGCCGTCGAACAAGGCGAACACCTCATAGCACCAGACGCCCGAATCTATCGCATTGACGACGCCGAGCTGGAACGCATCCGCTCGAGCTACCCCGTTATGTGGAAGAACCCGGGCGCGCGCCCCAAGCTTGCCTTCATCGGCTGCCCCCACCTCTCGTCTGCACAACTCGTCCATTGGGCAGACGCCATCTGCGATGGGCTGAGCGCCTCCGGCAACTGCCGCGTGCAAGTACCCACCGTACTGACCGCCGCACCATCCGTGGCAGACGCCTTCCGCAAGACTGCGGCATACAGACGCCTCTCGACTACCGGTGCCGTCGTCTCGAGCATCTGCCCGCTTATGTACACCAACAACCCGCTGTGCGGCAGCATGCCCATCATCACCAACTCCAACAAGTTGCGTACGTACTCGGCATCGCGCTACTACACCGACGACGAGGTGCTCGCCTACGTCACCACCGGAAAACCAATCAAATAGGAAGGCGACTCCTCATGGAAAAAATCTTTCACGGCCGCGTCGTTGTCCCCGGAACTGCCCACGCCAAGGCACTTGTCTCTCACGGAGGGCTCAACACACTCGCATCGTTTCAGAAGGCACTGATGTTTGGCGACAAAAAGGCCACGTGTTCCGACCAAAACAATCCCGACTTGTACGGCAAACCTTTGGCGGGATGTGCCTTGTGTCTTCCGCAGACTATCGGCTCCACCACAGGCGGCATGGTGCTCTTCTGCGCCACCAAAATGGGGCGCCAACCCGCATGCCTGCTGTTTTCCAAACCCATTGACAGCCTTGCCGCCGCTGGCGCGATCCTCTCGGGTGTATGGACCGACACCTCCATGCCCACCATTGACAACCTGGGCGATGAGTTTCTCGATGCTGTGTCGACGGGAGACGCCATCACCGTGACCGAAGACGGCACGGTCATCGTCGGCTAAGGCTATCCGACCCGCCGCCCGCAGATGAACAACGTGTTTCGCCATTTCCCACGCGCGGTGCGGGCGATAATCTTGACGTATTCGATATACAACACGAAAGGAGTCCCACCATGGGAGCATCGGTATCGGTCGCACAGGGCGCGCCTCTTGATGCAGGCACCTACAAGGCAGACGAGGTAGCCGTCGAGCGCTTTTGCGAATTGCTGCGCATCCCCACCGTTTCGCGTGAGAACATCGCCGAGCGCGACGATGAGCCCTTCAGCCAGTGGATTCCCACGCTTCAGCGACTTTACCCGCATTTCTTTAAAGTCGCCGAGCTCACACGCGTCGACGACTTTGGCATGCTCCTGCGTTGGCCTGGCGCCGATTCCGCCTTGGACCCCATCGTCATGATGGCGCATCAGGACGTCGTGCCCGTCGAGGGCCAAGACTGGAAGCACGATCCCTTTGGAGCCGAGATCTTCGACGGCGAGATCTGGGCCCGCGGATCACTCGACACCAAGTGCATCGTCTCGGCTTTCTTCGAGGCCGCCGAGCATTTGATTGCCCAGGGCTTCGTTCCCCCGCGCGATGTCTGGTTCTTCTCGAGCGATGGCGAGGAAATCGCCGCACCTACTGCAACCCATGCAGTGCAGTGGCTTCGCGAGCATAACATCCATCCCTACATGGTGCTCGATGAGGGTGGCGCCGTGGCAACCGACGCCCCGCTCGGCGTCACCGAACCCGTTGCCATGGTAGGCGTGTCCGAGAAGGGCCACGTCGACCTTGCCGTCACGGCGCGCGCCGACGGCGGCCATGCCTCTACGCCTGCGGCAAACGATGCCTGCCGTCTTCTCTGCCGTGTATGCGAGACTATCTCGGCCAACCCCGGCAAGCCGCAGCTCACGCCCGCCGTCGAGGCCACACTGACCGAGCTGGGTGCCCGCAGCAGCGCGACGTTTCAGGCAATCTTTGGCAACCTCTGGCTCACACGCCCCGCGGTTACCAAGATTATGGCCGCCAGCCCCGAGACCTCGGCCATGCTGCGCACAACCTATGCGCTCACGCAGCTCGAAGGCTCCAACGCGCATAACGTGCTGTCACCGATCGCTCGCGCCAATTTCAACGTTCGCATCGCTCCGTTCGAGACCATCGCCGATGCCGTTGAGCGCGCTCGCAGGCTCGCCGCTCAGCAGTGCCGCGCCTCGGGCGTAAGCCCCGACCATGTCACCGTCGAAATCAACGAGGCGATTCCCTACACCGAGCCCGCGCCCATCTCGCCTTACGAAAACGATGCCGCCTTCAACTACATCCATCGCTGCGTGTCTGGTGTCTATCCCGAGGCCGGCTTTGCCCCCTACGTGCAGAACTCCTGCACCGACTCGCGCGAGTTCAACGAGATCTGCGATCGCGTCTACCGCTTCTGCGGCTTTATCTACTCGGGCGAGGCACGCAAGCTCATCCATGCCGCCAACGAACGCATCGGCGTCGACGTCTACAAGCGTGGCATCGAATTCTATGTGGCGTTTCTCGCTAACCTTGAACAACTGTAGAACGGGGGCCGATAGCGCCCCTCCCCGTTTTTACCGACCAGGAGAACCAGCATGACCCAACCAAATCTTAAGCGGGCGGCCCGGCTCGACAGCAAGGCCGTCGCCCTCGCCTCCCTACCCTTTATGGGCATGATCAGTTTTTGGCAGGTCTACGACGGCATCGTTCCCAAGATGCTCACAGGGACCTTTGGCCTATCCAACTCGCTCACCGGCGCGATCATGGCCATCGATAATGTCTTTGGCCTGTTCCTGCTTCCGCTCTTTGGCATCCTCTCGGACCGTTGCACAAGCAAACTCGGGCGCCGAACGCCCTTTATCTTGGGCGGCTCCGCGGTAGCAATGCTCTCCGTCCCGCTCATCGCGATTGCCAACAACATGGGCAGCCTACCTCTGCTCATTGGCGCGATTATCCTCACGCTTTTGGCAATATGCGCCTACCGCACCATGACGGTTGCCATCGTGGCCGATATTACGCCTCGCCCACTGCGAACCAAGGCGGACTCGATCGAAAAGATCGTCGGCTATGCGGGAACGGGCCTTATGCTCGTCGCTATCTCGGTCATGGTTCCCAAGGCCGACAAACCCGATTATCTCCCGCTCTTTATCTTGCAGACCGCCTTTATCCTCGTGTCGGCCGTTGTCTACGGCGTCTTTGTCCGTGAGCCCGCCCTCGTCGAAAAGATGCGCGAGAAATCGCTGTCCATGGGCATCGACGAGGATCAGATTGACAAAGATGACTCCCCCGAGGCCGGCGGTAAAAATCGCATTGCAGACGCCGGCGTACGCCGCTCCATCATCATGCTGCTCGCCGCAACGTTTTTCTATTACATGAGCTATAACGC
>URTB01000033.1 GCA_900550595.1 uncultured Collinsella sp. | reverse complement strand
GCTACGCCGGCAAGCCCATCATCAACTCGGTCAATGGCAAGCAGCAGATCATGGACGAGATCTTTCCCCTAGTCGCCCACTACGGCACCAACGTTGTCGGCCTCACGCTCGACGAAGACGGCATCCCCGATACCGCCGAGGCTCGCTTCGCCATCGCCGAGCGCATCGTAACCGAGGCTGCGCACTACGGTATCGGACCGGACCGCATCCTCATCGACTGCTTGGTCATGACCGCCTCGACCAACCAGCGCCAGGCTGAGCAGATTCTACGTGCCATGTCTATGTGCAAGGAGCGCCTAGGCGTCAAGTGCGCACTCGGTGTATCGAACATCAGCTTTGGCCTGCCCGCGCGGCCGCTGCTGGGCTCGGTCTTTTTGGCCGCCGCCTTTGGTGCAGGTCTAGACGCCCCCATCATGAACCCGGGTTCCAAGCGCTTTATGGACACCGTCTACAGCTATCGCGTGCTGAGCGTTGAGGACGAGGGCTCGACCGGATACATCGAGCGCTACGCCGACTGGAACGATCCGTACAAGATCGCTGCAAACCCGGCAGCAGCTCAAGCAGTATCGAGCGATGCCGCACCTGCCGCAAGCACCACCGCAAGCGCCGATGACGATCCCATCCGCCACATGGTCGTCTCGGGCCGCAAAGGCGAGATCGCAGCCGAGACCGAGCGTCTTCTGGCAGATCACGACGCCATGGACCTCATCAACAACCACTTTATCCCCGCCCTCGACGAGGTTGGCGTCCTCTTTGACCAGGGAAAGTTCTTCTTGCCGCAGCTCATGGCCTCGGCCGAGGCCGCGCGTGTGGGCTTTGACACCATCAAGCGCCTGATGCCCGCCGGCGAGATTGCCGACAAGGGCAAAATCTGCGTGGCCACCGTCAAGGGCGACATCCACGACATTGGCAAGAATATCGTCAAGATGCTGCTCGATAACTACGGCTACACCGTCTTTGATCTGGGTCGCGACGTCGACCCGCAGGAGGTGCTCAAGACCGTCAAGGAACGCGACATTAAGCTCGTCGGCCTCTCGGCGCTTATGACTACCACGGTCGTCGCCATGGAGGAGACCATCAAGCTGCTTCATGCCGAGGTGCCAGGCGTCAAGATCATCGTAGGCGGTGCCGTGCTCACCCCCGAATACGCCAAGCAGATCGGCGCTGACTACTACGCCAAGGACGCCGCCGAAAGCGCGCGCATCGCCGAAGAGGTCTTTGGGCAGTAACACAACGGAAACAACCGAGCACCAAAACGTGCCGCACGCGCCACTTGGCACGTGCGGCACGTTAGAATAGACAAGACTATGCTCGTTTTGGCAGATAGGAGCGCAAGGATGGCGATCACGCCCGCAGAAATCGCGGAAACCCGCGGCATGGTTGAGGAGCAGAACCTCGACATCAGGACCATCACCATGGGTGTTTCGCTCATGGGTTGCGGTGACGAGAACCTCGACCGCATGTGCACGAAGATCTACGACCACGTGACGCACACGGCTGAGCACCTGGTCGAGACCGCCGAGAACCTCGAGCGCGAGTACGGTATCCCCATCGTCAACAAGCGCGTTTCCGTCACCCCGGTGGCACAGATCGCCGCGTGCTGCAAGGATGAGGACCTCACCCCCATCGCGCATGCCCTCGACCGCGCGGCCGAGACGCTCGGCATCGATTACCTGGGCGGCTTCTCCGCACTCGTCCAGAAGGGCATCGGCGACGCCGACCGCCGCGTCATCCAGTCCATCCCCCAGGCGCTCGCCGCCACCAGCCGCGTCTGCTCCAGCGTCAACGTCGCCAGCCTGCGTGCCGGCATCAACATGGACGCCGTGCTCATGGCGGCTCAGACCATCATCGATGCCGCCAAGCTTACGGCAGACGAGGATTCCGTCGGCGCTTCCAAGTTTGTCTGCTTTGCCAACATGGTCGAGGACTCCCCGTTTATGGCGGGTGCCGTCCACGGCGGTGGCGAGGCCGACGCCGTCATCAACGTAGGCGTCTCGGGTCCCGGTGTTATGGCTGCAGCCCTGGAGACGCTGCCCGATTCCGCATCGATGATGGAAGTCGCCGAGAAGATTAAGCAGACCGCCTTTAAGATCACCCGTGCCGGCGAGCTCATGAGCCGCGAGGCCGCCCATCGCCTGGGTGTCGAGAAGGGCATTGTCGACCTGTCGCTGGCTCCCACGCCCGCCATCGGTGACTCCGTCGCGCGCATCCTCGAGATCATCGGCGTGGGCACCTGCGGTGGCCCCGGCACGACCTGCGCGCTCGCCATGCTCAACGATGCCGTCAAGAAGGGCGGCGTCATGGCCAGCTCCAGTGTGGGCGGTCTCTCGGGCGCCTTTATCCCCGTGTCCGAGGACGCCGGCATGATCGCCGCCGTCGAGGCCGGCGCGCTTTCGCTCGAGAAACTCGAGGCCATGACCTGCGTGTGTTCCGTTGGCCTGGACATGATCGCCATCCCCGGCGACACCCCAGTCGAGACCATCGCCGGCATTATCGCTGACGAGATGGCCATCGGCGTCATCAACAATAAGACCACGGCCGTGCGCGTGATTCCCGCTATCGGCAAGGGCGTGGGCGACTGCGTTGAGTACGGCGGCCTGTTTGGCCGTGCACCCATCATGCCGGTGAACCCCAACGCCGGCACCGTGCTTGCCCACCGTGGTGGACGCTTCCCGGCGCCGCTGAACTCGCTCAAGAACTAGCTGAGGGGGACTGGCGAGGAGCCCCGGGGAGGGCAAATATATAAGGTCGCCTGCTCGGACAGTCCTGACTCGCACGGAGAGCACATTAAGTGCTCTCCGGCTCGTGCGGAACTCGCGATCGACCTTATATATTTGCCCTCCCCGGGGCTCCCGCACAACGGGACCTCGGTTGAGTTCTATCCCGGTTGCAGTTGCTTCGCTCCTGCACCACTTGGCTGGTGCAGCGGTTTGGCGTTGGAACGGTTCTTTTCTGATATATGCTTGTTGCGGCTCTTCTTTTGGGAGGAGTCGCTTTTTTGTTGCTAGGAGGTTGGCCCGTGGTTGATGGGGAGAATCGTTCTGAGCTGCTTTCCACAGATTGGAACCAGGAGTGGATGCGTCTGCAAGCTGATCGGCGGCGAGCTGATGACTCTTTTGAGTGGGATAAGCGGGCTCGGCATTTTCGGCCGCTTGAGACTGCTCCGTATGCCCGGGACTTTATGAAGCTGTTGGCGTTAAAGCCTGGTGAATCCGTGCTCGATATGGGGTGTGGGGCTGGGTCGATTGCTATTCCGCTTGCGCAAGACGGGCATCCTGTGATTGCTGCTGACTTTTCCCCTGCCATGTTGGGCACGCTTGATGCTGGCATTGAGTACTATGGGCTCGAGGATCGCATTACACCGCTTGAGCTTGCTTGGGATGATGACTGGGATTTGGTTGGACCGGTCGCGAAGGCGGTAGATGTTGCCTTTGCCAGTCGCTCTGTCACCACGACCAACCTAAAAGGCGCGCTTGCCAAGCTTGATCGAACGGCTCGTCGGCGTTGTGCTGTCACGATGGTCGCCAACTCCAGCCCGCGCTATGACCTGCACCTGATGAACGCCATCGGTGCCTCGGTTACCTGCAGTAATGGCTTTGTATATGCCTTTAACATCCTCATTCAGATGGGTGCCCTGCCGCAGGTTACGTACTTTGAATCGCCTCGTCGCGATACCTTCGATAGCCTTGAGGCAGGCGTGGCGGACTTCTCCCGCATGCTCGAGCACGGTAACGAGGATAAGATTGACCGACTACGCGACTACGTCGCTCAGCATATGATTGAGAATCCCCATGCCGGCGAGCCAGGGTCCAAGGGCGTGCCGCAGGGGCGTTACATGCTCGACCACGTCCGCAAGGTCCGTTGGGCGTTTATTGCATGGGAGCCGGTCTCTTCGGGCCGTCCATAGACCGCTTTCGGCCGCCGTACACGTCCGCCTGTAACCCGCGCTGTTCTCCCGCCCGGCATCCGCATTCTTTGCGAACTGGGCAAACGCGCTCCACACCACGCCGTTCCTGCGCTATCGTGGGACAGCTCACGTAGATTAAGGCCCCATTGCGGGGCGCCCCATACATAGAAAGCGAGAACCCATGGCACTGACAGGAGCCCAGGTCAAGCAGCTTCGCAGCATGGCCCATCACCTCAACCCCGCCATCATCATCGGTAAGTCCGATGTCAACGAGGGCACCGTCGAGCAGACGGTCGCCTACCTGGAGAAGCACGAGCTCGTTAAGTGCTCCGTGCTGGACGGCTCCAGCCTTTCTGCCCGCGAGGCCGCCGAGGAGCTCGCCGAGCGCTGCCACGCCGACGTCGTTCAGGTTATCGGCCGCAAGTTCTCGCTGTATCGCGAGTCCTCGCGCAAGGATATCGAGAAGATCAAGCTCGTCTAAAACCGACTGGCCATACCGAGTAGCCTGCGGGCGTCCGAGTGATTCGGGCGCCCGTTTTTTATCGCTCGACAAGCACGCGCTTGAGCCTGCCTTCGACCAGGCGCTCATACAGGCGCCTTGTCTCGGGCTCGGGCACGCCTTGAACCTGCTCTCGCAGGTGGTGCATGTGGCCGCTGTATAGCTCGACAACATCGCGGCGTCGTCCCGCCGCACCGTAAACGCGCATGGCACAGCGAACCATGTCCTCGCGCGCAGTCTCTTGGCGAAGCCCCGATTCAACGAGCCAAATTGCCGATTGCAGGTCATTTTCCTCGAGAGCGGCATTCGCTCCCCTAATCATGCAGTCGATGTACTTGGATTGCATAATGTGGCGCATGCGCGTAAAAAACGTGGGATTGCAACCGGTGGGAACATACAGCGGCCCCGCGTAGAGCTGCTCAACCTTAAGACAAAGCTCAACCAGGTGAGGGCCTCTCGCGCCCATACGGTTTCCCAGGATCTCGCGGCTCAGCTGGTCAAAGAGCCTTACATCGGTCTTAACGTAGTCGCCGTTGAGCCCTATGCACTCGTTTTGGATGAGCACGCACGACTTGCCATCCGGCGTTGGACCCAAAGCCGAGCGCAAGCGCGATACCGTCGAATACAGATTGTTGCGCGCGGCGCTAAACTCGGCATGGGGCCACAACTCCATGGCGATTGTCTCGCGGTCGACCATGGCATCCATGCCCAACGCGAGCCGCTCGGCAAGTGTTGCCGCCTTTTTGCGACGCCACATCTTATCCGTGATGGGAAAGCCGTCGCGCTCGGCGCGAAATGTGCCAAACATGCGCATCTCAATATGGCCGATCGTATCGACAGCCTCAACCTCGCCCGCCTGGAACAGGTGCTCGCTTTCGCCCTCAAAATCATCGCGTAGTGAATACCGCGACAGCTCACGCACCGGAAGCTTCTTGCGAATCCTGACGGCAGGCTCGCCCAGACAGTGCATCGCAAGACGCGCAAATAGCCGATACGATGGGTCTAAAATCCCCGAGCGATTCATAGACATCCAGGCGGCAAGATCGCTATCGCGGCCCGCAGCGGCCAGGTGCAGCGCCACGATCCAGGCTTCTGAGCCACCGACCTGCGTCTTGCTAATGTCGAGCAGCTCCGCCTCTTCGCGAACCGATACCAGCGACGTATTGCGCAGGTACGCCACGCGCTCCAGCAGCAACGCGTTTTCGCGCATGTACGCAATCGATTCGTCGGCGAGCTTGAGCACCTGAACCGCGCGGAACTTCGCGTTGACCGGCCGCCCCTCCGCCAGCGATTGCCAACCCTCCAGCAATAACCCAAACAGCTGAATTTGATTGTCACGAACACGCACCGCAAAGCGGTCGAGCTCGCCAAACGCCGCATCGTCGGTCACGGGCAAGCCCGCGAGCAGGCGCCGTGCCGCGAGCACCATACGCAGCCAAATGGATGGCGCCTTAAGCCCGCGGATATCGAGCGCCTCGAGTATCTGCGCCATCTTGTCATCGCGCTCGTCGGGTTTAGCAAACGAGCCGTCGAACAGCTCCACCAGCATATGGTCGGCCTGTATGAGAATCCCCGCGATGTCGAGCTCGCAATCATAAGCTTTGCACGCCTTGAGCTTCGCGAGAACATTGCCGTCTTCCGCTCGCTCGGTTAGGTGGCGCTTGACCTCGATATGCGCGGACAGCATGTCGAGCACCTCGCAGGATGTCTGTTCTTGCACAACAGGGTTGGCGGGAAGCCCCAGGTCATTGTCGCCGTAAAAGGCGATGGTAAGCGCCTGGGCTATTTTCCAGGTAGCGGGGTCGACCTCGCGGGCCGCCTGGTCACCCGCACGTTCGATAACGGACGCCATATACCTTGCGAGCTTTGTATTGCACACGCTGACAGCCGCCAGATACACGCCGAGTGCCTCGGCGGCTGTCGGCTCTTGCTCCTGCTTTTCCGCATTGATCATCGCCGATGCTGCACGGCAAATGTCCCCTCCATGCCCGGTCAGGGCAAGATCGGCCCCATACTGCCCGGCAAGCTCCAACACCACACGGCGGTCCAAGAACGCATCGGCCAGGTCCATGGCCAAATCGCATCGGGCCGCCTTTATCAAAATGCGAGCAGCCCGCGATACTAGTTCGGGACGGATCTCGGCAACAAGCTTTCGCAGCCTCAGGCGCGCGTTGTCCTTAGCGCCCAAACACCTAAAGGTGCGATCAGACGGATCCACGCCAAAAATCGGATAATCGCGCACAAAGATAGACTGGTCGACCATCGAAAGCCTCACACCGCACGCCTCTAGCTCCGCAATGCGGCCCTCGCCCATCAATACCATCAAGCAGGCAACGGTAAACAACAGGTTGTTCTCGAGCGATGCGAGATCGGCCAGCGCCGCACCGTACACGTTGACGATTTCGTTCTCGAGCAACCCGGTAACATCGCCCTGTCCATACATCCCCGTCTGCAAGGCAGATACCAGCTCTGGCACACCTTGCGTGAGCCGATAAAAATCGAGCGATGTGCTGATAGAGAACGCCGTGGCCCATGACGAATACTCATAGGCGTGCACCTTGAGCATCTGCGCATTGACTTTTACAGAATCGCCCAGCCCGTGGATAAGCAATCGGTTGGAGGGTCGGCAGGCAATAAAGACCCCCGTCCCCGTAGCACGTAAGCTGCGGATTCGATCGATGAGGTCCTCGGTTTCGTGCAGCTCGAGATTGGGCACGTTATCGATCGCAACGAGCGAATGAGGTTTGTCCTTAAGCTCATCGGCGACAACCTCGAGCTGCATAAAGAGCTCGCGTCCAATCGCGCGGTCGGCCTCGATAATCCGAACCGGCCCTCGCGTGGGGTCCGATTTAACCTCCTGCACGTATTGCAGCAACACCGACGTCTTGCCAAACCCATCGGGCGCGTAGAGCAAAACAATTCCCGCCTTGCGCCCTTTAACGATGAGCTCGTTCATCAAGCGATCGCGCCGCACCATATAGCCGCCGCCCGTCGGCATCAACTCGAGGTCGTCCGTATTGCCCAGATCGTTTACCATGCTTGCTCCTCAACTCGACCATATGGACACCGTAGCTGCAGGACCATATGAGCCGCCCCATGAATAGCGCGACTTAGAGTTTTTAATTGTCTGCCGGTACGTGTTTGGCAAGTTTTTGTACAGCGAGGCCCGATGGTAACTTATCCCCCGACCAATAGGTCTTTGCGCAGGTCAATGCGCTTGCCAGCATGTCCCATCCCATTTGCAGTGTAGCGCAGTCGGCTATTTTTATTTGAGTTGCGCAACTCGCCTACTCCTCGCTACCGCCTGCGACTCTATGGTGGCAAATGTGCATAGAATCTGCTATAGAATGAATCACAAAAATTTAAAACCCTCCAGTCAAGCACGCGGCAAGGTTTCCGTCATGTATACGCCACGGCGTATGCCCACTAAAAAGGCCCCCGCAAAGCGAGGGCCTTTTGAGAAACTATGTAAGATCGCTTGATCGCGTTACTCGCAGAGCGAAAGAGCGGCCTCGTCAGCAACGACAACGCAGTTGGTGTGCAGCTGCAGGATCGAAGCCGGGCATTTGGGCGTAACCGGACCATAGCACATATCGTGCACGGCCTGAGCCTTGGCCTCGCCGTTGGCGACAACCAGGATCATGCGGGCATACATGATGGTCTGGGTGCCCATGGTGTAAGCCTGACGGGGCACGTCATCGATGCTGTCGAACAGGCGGCTGTTGGCCTGAATGGTGCTCTCGGTGAGGTCGACGCAGTGCGTGCCCTTGGAGAAGTGGTCATCGGGCTCGTTAAAGCCGATGTGACCGTTGTTGCCAATGCCGAGCAGCTGCAGATCCGGGTAACCGGCGGCAGCGACGATCTTGTCGTACTCGGAGCAGGCAGCGGCGGCATCGGGGTTGGAGCCATCGGGCACGTGCGTGTTGTTCAGATCGATATTGATGTGATCGAAGAAGTTCTCGCGCATAAAGTAGTGATAGCTCTGGGGATCGTCGTGCGAAAGACCACGATACTCGTCCAGGTTATAGGTGCTGACCTCGGCAAAGTCAATGTCGCCCTTCTCGTACCAAGCAGCGAGCTGTTTGTAAGCGCCAATCGGGGTGGAGCCGGTGGCAAGACCCAACACGCAATCGGGCTTGAGGATAACCTGAGCCGAGATGATATTAGCGGCCTTGCGGCTCATATCCTCGTAGTCTTTAGCTTTAATGATTTTCATTACGCGTCCTTTCTCGTACAAGAGAGGCAAGGCTCCCCTTACAAGCACTTGCCCGCGGCCCGCGTCGGCCGCAACCAACGTGTGCGGCCACCAGGGCGAGGTCGCGTAATATATGTGTCTCGTGTCTAACCGCGTCGAGGCCCCTGCCCGTCCACGGTGACCCAAAGCTGTTTAGCCTCGGACGTTTCCCATCTTGCCACGGAGGGCGCCCTCTTTCAAGGGCGCCCTCCGTAAACGTGTTTGAATTGTAGGCTAAAGGCCAAGCGGAGCGACTAGCGCTCACGCGCGACGATAAGCTGGTCCATCTCCTCGACATGCTCGCCAACGGAACCCTTGATGCTCGAGAACTCAACGGAGTTACACACCAAGATGGGAACCGTCACATCGTAGCCCTCGGCAGCAATTGCCTCGCGATCGAACTCGATGAGTACATCGCCCTTATGGACGATGTCGCCCACTTGCGCATACACAGTAAAATGTTTGCCCTCGAGCTGAACGGTGTCCAAACCAACATGGATGAGCACGTCTAGACCATCGACCGTGTTGAGCGCAACGGCATGACCCGTGGGAAAAATCGCCTCGACCTTAGCGTCAGCCGGAGCAATCACACGTGTACCCGTAGGCTGAATCGCCACGCCCTGGCCCAAAAGGCCGGTAGCAAACGTCTGGTCTTTGACCTCGGATAACGGAATGACGTCGCCCGAGATGGGAGCATCCAGCGTAAGGACTCGACCACGCATACCAAAAGACCTCAGGACTTTAGTGAACATGCTCCCCCTCGGACATACCAATCAATCAAAATAGCCTTAACAGTTTACCACTTGGCACCCGATATTGACCATTAGGGAAGTTCGCGCTTGACAACCTCGACGATGTCGTCGACAACGCGCTGGGTCAGCTCGAGCGTCTCGGCCTCAGCCATAACGCGAACCAGCGGCTCGGTACCGCTCGGGCGCACCAAGACGCGGCCGCGACCGTTGAGCTCCTTCTCGGCGGCAGCGACGGCGTCCCAGATGGGCTGGCAATCGTCCAGGCCGGCCTTGTTGTCCGAATGCACGTTGACGAGCACCTGCGGGTACTTCTTCATGATGCCGGCAAGGTCGGTGAGCGTGCGGCCGGTGCGCTTGAGCACGGCCAGAAGCTGCAGGGCCGTCACCAAGCCGTCGCCGGTGGTGTTGTGCTCCAGGAAGATGATGTGGCCGGACTGCTCGCCGCCGATGACAGCACCGTCCTCGAGCATGCGCTCAAGAACATAGCGGTCGCCCACGGCGGTCTGGACCATCTCGAAGCCCTGCTCCTTCATGGCGATGGAGAAGCCTAGGTTGCACATAACGGTCGAGACGATCTCGGAGTTGGCGAGCTTGCCGCGAGCGGCCAAGTCGGAGCCGCAGATGGCCAGGATGTAGTCGCCATCGATTTCGTTGCCCTCGCTATCCACGAACAGCACGCGATCGGCGTCGCCATCGTGAGCCAGACCGATGTCGGCGTGGGTGCGCAGCACGAGCTCGCGCAGGGGCTCAAGATGAGTGGAGCCGCACTCGACGTTAATGTCGGTGCCGCAGTAATCGGTGTTGATGGCATGGACCGTGGCACCCA
>URTB01000032.1 GCA_900550595.1 uncultured Collinsella sp. | reverse complement strand
GTGAGCGTGATGTTCGTGTTTAGCGTGCCGCTCACGCTCGTCTTTTTGTTCTTTATGGCGCTGTCGCTGCTGATGACCAAAGTGGTCTCGCGTCGCACACATGACGTGACCGGCGAGCGCCAGGAGTGGGTGTCCAAAATCACGAGCGCGGTCGAGGAAGGCTATTCGGGCCGTTTGGTGATTCGCGCATTCAACCGCGAGCACCAAAGCTCTTCCGAGGTGCATGAGGCCTCGGGCGAGCTGGCGCGCGTGAGCACCAAGGCCGACTTTATGATCAACGCCGTCGGACCCGCGGTTCGCTTTATTGGTCGCCTGGCGCAGATCGTGATTGCGCTCGTGGGCTGCAGCATGCTGGTTGCCGGTCACATGACCGTCGGCGTGTTCCAGGCGTTCTTCCAGTTTATCTACGAGGCGTCCGAACCCATGACGCAGCTGTCGTTTACCTTCAACTCGCTGCAGAGCGCGCTGGCGAGTGCGGAGCGCGTGTTCGACCTGCTCGATGAACCCGAGATGGAGGCGGATCCGCAGCCGGGCGAGGCCGCCAGGCTGCCGGGTCGCGTTGAGGGCCGTGTCGCTTTTGAGCATGTACGCTTTGGCTACGCGCCCGACAAGCCGCTCATGCGCGACGTGTCGTTTACCGCCGAGCCGGGCCAGAAGATCGCCGTGGTGGGAACCACGGGCGCGGGCAAAACCACGCTCATCAACCTGCTCATGCGCTTCTACGAGATTGACGGCGGGCGCATTACGCTCGACGGCGTGGACACGAGCCGCATGGATCGTGGCGAGCTGCGCCAGCAGTTTGGCATGGTGTTGCAGGATGCCTGGCTGTTCGACGGAACGATTGCCGAGAATATCGCCTATGGCTGCCCCGAGGCGACGCGCGAGGAGATCGTGGCGGCCGCACGCGCCGCGCAGGTCGACTTCTTTGTGCGCACCATGCCGCAGGGCTATGACACGCGCGTGGCCAACGATGCCGAGAGCATTAGCCAGGGTCAGCGCCAGCTGCTGACCATTGCGCGCGTGCTGCTCAACAACCCGGCGATTCTCATCCTGGACGAGGCGACGTCGAGTGTGGACACGCGCACCGAGCTCGCCATCGGCCGCGCCATGGACGCGCTCATGCGTGGGCGTACGAGCTTTGTGATCGCGCACCGTCTGTCGACGATCGTAGATGCCGACCTGATCTTGGTCATGGATCACGGCAACATTATCGAGCAGGGTACGCATAAGGAGCTGCTGGCTGCCGAGGGTGCCTACGCCGACCTCTATCTGAGTCAGTTCGCATAATGTGACAAAGGGACAGTCCCTTTGTCACATCGCAAATAAGGCGCGCCGGGGGTGAATCCTCTGGCGCGCCTTTGCGTTGGCGTCAATGTTGTCGGTGGCCGTCCGGCTCTAGCGTTCGTCCACGAGCTTGGTGACGAGGGTTTTGAGCTCGGCCACCTCTCGCTCGAGTTCCTTGACGCGGCGGGCGTTCTCGGTGATGCCCTGACGGTTGAGCGCGGACTGCTCGGCGGCGGCGTCGGGCATGTACTCGCGATGCTGCTTGGCATCGAAGCTCTCCTCGAACACGCGGCAGCCGTTGCGCTTGATGATGCGTCCCGGCACGCCCACGACGGTGCAGTTGTCGGGTACGTCCTTGACGACGACCGAATTGCCGCCGATTTTGACGTTGTTGCCGATGCGAATGTTGCCGAGCACTTTAGCGCCTGTGCCCACGGTGACGTTGTTGCCCAGGGTGGGGTGGCGCTTGCCGGTCTCGTTGCCGGTGCCGCCAAGCGTGACGCCCTGGTAGAGCACGCAGTTGTCGCCCACAATGGTGGTTTCGCCGATGACGACGCCCATGGCGTGGTCGATAAAGAAATGCTTGCCGATCTGTGCAGCGGGATGAATTTCGACGCCGGTAATGTGGCGGGTGATTTGCGAGAGCACACGGGCGAGCGAGCGATGGCCATGCTCCCAGAGCCAGTGCTCTGGCACGTGGTTCCACTTGGCGTGCAGGCCGGGATAGGAAAGGAAGATGACCAGACCGTTTTGCGCGGCGGGGTCCTGCGCCTGGACGGTCTTGATGTCCTCGCGAATGGTATTGATAAAGCTCACCGACCGCCCTCCCTTAGCGCCATGGCAATGCGATTCAATAAAGTATAGCGATTCGCTAGGGATTAGGAAGGACAATCTTGGCGGCTTTGCACGACAGGTGTCAGTTATGCAAACTTGCTGGTAATGGAGTCATGCTTTTGTGGGGTTGCGCACGAGGGGGCACCGCAACCGTATACTGGTCAACTTGGACGTGTCCGCGCCCACAACTGAGAGGTTTTACTTCATGGGTTTCATCAATTTTATCGCCGAGCTGCTCAAAGACCCGCGCACCGCGATTGCCAGCTGGATCGCCGCCGGCCCGCTTATGGCCTACGGCTGCGTGTTCCTGATTATCTTTATCGAGACAGGCGTGGTGTTCTTCCCGTTTCTCCCTGGCGATTCGCTGCTGTTTGCTTCGGGCTTCTTTGCCCACAACGGTGGCTTTAACATCGTGGCCCTGCTGGCCACCGCATGGGCCGCAGCCATCCTGGGCGATCAGTGCAACTTTATGATCGGCCACTTCTTTGGCCGCAAGATCATCGCCTCGGGCAAGGTAAAGGCCATGACGCCCGAGCGCATCAAAAAGTCCGAGGACTTCTTGGACAAGTGGGGCCACCTGGCCATCTTCCTGGGCCGCTTCTTCCCGTTTATCCGCACCTTTGTGCCCTTTATCGCCGGCATGGGCGGCATGCACTGGCGCAACTTTGTCATCTTTAACGTGTTGGGCGGCATTACCTGGTCGACGGTCTTTACGCTGCTGGGCTACTTCTTTGGCGGCATTCCCTTTGTGCAAGAGCACTTTGAGCTGCTGATTATCGGCATCGTCGCCGTGTCGATCATCCCGACCGTGGTCGGCTTGGTTAAGGCTAAGCTGGGTAAAAAGAACGCGTAGCTCGAGCCAGCGCGCAGACTGTGCAGTTGAGGCCCGTCACCGCTTACGGTGGCGGGCCTCTTTAGTTTCGGTCAAATGAAAATACTTTACTTAGTTAAAGAAAAGCGTTTTATCAGACGCGTGCGGGGAGTACAATCTCGTGCATGCGAATCGACGTGCCATCGGCTTTGATGCCGTTCGCGTGTCCCGTCCGGCTCTACGCTCCGGGTGTGCGACGTTGCGACGCGGTCGGCCTCGGTCCTTGCGTGCGAGTTCGCGAGTATGCAACTGTGTATGTAAGGAGCGACATATGACTGTCGAGAAGAAGGATATCGATTGGGGTAGCCTCGGCTTTGGCTACATGAAGACCGATTACAGCTACGAGGCTCATTGGAAGGACGGCGAGTGGGACGAGGGCGGCCTGACCACCGACCACACCTTGCATGTCTCCGAGTGCGGCGGCATTTTCCATTACTGTCAGGAGGTCTTTGAGGGCCTGAAGGCCTACACCGCCGAGGACGGCAGCATCGTCTGCTTCCGTCCCGACATGAACGCCGAGCGCATGTATAACTCTGCCCAGCGCCTCGAGATGCCCCCGTTCCCCAAGGACAAGTTCGTTGAGGCCGTTAAGCAGGTCGTTTCTGCCAACGCCGCCTGGGTTCCGCCCTTCGGCTCCGGCGCGACTCTGTATGTCCGTCCGTTTATGATCGGCTCCGGTGACGTGATTGGCGTGGCTCCCGCTCCTGAGTACACGTTCCGCATTCTCGTGACCCCGGTCGGTCCGTACTTTAAGGGTGGCCTCAAGCCCGTCAAGCTGCGCGTTTCCGAGTACGACCGCGCCGCACCGCACGGCACCGGTAACATCAAGGCTGGCCTGAACTACGCCATGTCCCTTAAGCCCACGATGGAGGCTCACCGCGAGGGCTATGCCGAGAACCTGTATCTCGACTCCGAGTCCCGCACCTATGTCGAGGAGACCGGTGGCGCCAACGTCCTGTTCGTGAAGGAGGACGGCACGCTCGTCGTCCCGCAGTCGCACACCGACTCCATCCTGCCCTCCATCACCCGTCGTTCGCTCGTTCAGGTTGCCGAGGATCTGGGTATGACCGTCGATCAGCGTCCCGTCGAGTGGGCCGAGGTCAAGGCCGGCACCTTTGTGGAGTGCGGCCTGTGCGGTACCGCTGCCGTCATCTCCCCGGTGGGCGAGATCGACAACAAGGTCTATGGTGCCGACGAGACTGTGACCTTCCCGGCTGGCTACACCGAGATCGGTCCTGTGATGAAGAAGCTTCGCGAGACCCTGACTGGCATCCAGTCCGGTGCTGTCGAGGATAAGCACAACTGGGTTTACACCGTGGCGTAACCTGGCTTCGTAATTCCCATCAAGCCCCGACCGAGGCGGACCGGCCTATCTCCCGGCGCGTCCTCGGACATGAAAGAACCTCCGCTGCGCACTACGTGCGGCGGAGGTTCTTTCGTCCTGTGGAATGCGCCGGGAGATAGGCCGGTCCGCCTCGGTCGAGTGCTCTGCATTCCTTGCCAGGAGGTTACTGGGCTGTAGGGAAGATGGTGCGCGGCCTTTTGACCGCGCCTTTTATTGGCTGTTAGGGCTTTGCCGTAGTTGCAGCCGAAGAGGGGACGTGCACGTTTTTTCGGTTGCCGCTCGCCTGGGGTGGGGCGGGGCGTGCATTTTTGGGAGTTTTCAGCAGTCGAGGGTGCCTGCATACTGGTTTTTGGACGAAAGTCAGGCGCCATGAGCCGCATCCTGTAAAAAAATGAGCGATCTCTGAGGCGCTGAGGGCTCAGAATCATGGTTTTCAACGCGGTTCTGTGGGTCCGTTCCTGCCCTGTGGGTTCCGGGTTGCTGAAAACTCCAAAATTTGCACGCCGTCCCTGGGGGTACCTTCGGGCAAAAAGCAACCGCCCCGTCGAAGTATGCATTCGACGGGGCGGTTTATGCATATAGCCGAATTGGGATACGTTGCCAACCGGTTAGAACTTGACGGTCGGTGCCTGGCGGGCGGCCTCGGCGGCCTCGAAGCCCTGGCGCTCCTTAAACTGGAAGATGCCGGCAAAGATAACGGCCGGGAACGTCTGGATGGCGTTGTTGTAGCTGAGCACGCAGTCGTTGTAGCTCTGGCGCGCGTAGCTAATCTTGTTCTCGGTATCCTCGAGCGATGCCTGGAGCTGCGTAAAGTTGGTGTTCGCCTTAAGGTCGGGGTAGGCCTCGGCCACGGCAAAGAGCTGGCGCAGCGCACCGGTCAGCACGTTGTCGGCTTCCATCTTGGCCTCGGGGGTGGTGGCGCTCACGGCGGCGTTGCGCGCGTTGACCACGGCGGCGAGCGTGTCTTGCTCGTGCTTGGCGTAGCCCTTGACGGTCTCGACCAGGTTAGGGATCAGGTCGTTGCGGCGCTGCAGCTGCGTGTCGATGTTCTGCCAGGCGTTATCGATGCGATTGCGCTTGGTGACCATGTTGTTGTAGATGCCGGCGATGGCGCAGGCAATCACAATGACAACAACGATACCGATGATGACGGGAAGCATGATGTCTCCGTTTCGAATGGCAGCGGCGTCTTGCGCCGGCCGTTGTTGGTATAACACGTCTAGTATACCCGCAACCTTTGGCGGTGCCGAACTTTCCGGTAAGCGTTGTGTTTCAACCAGGGAGGGGGCGCCAATAACGAACGGGTGGTACAGGTGTAAGATATGCGACAAATTAAGGAATGCTGTCTACACCTTGAGGATGGCGATATGGATGGACCTTCGCATCAAGAAAACCTATCGTGCCCTGTTTGATGCCTTTACCGAGCTTTTGGAAGAGCATCGGTTTGAGGATTTGACGGTTGCCATGCTTTGCGACCGGGCCCTGATTCGTCGCACGACGTTCTATAAGCACTTTCGCGATAAAAACGATTACTTTGCCTTCTATATCGATGAGCTTATGACGGGCTTGCCGCAAAACCGGACCGATGCGGCGGACGCGGAGTCGCTTGGGGACGTGCAGGCGCTTCGCCATGAGGTCTTTGACGATGCCATGAATATGATTCTGGCGCATGAGCAGCTCATGGATAATATTTTGGCGAGCAGCATGTCGGGCATGCTGACCGGCATGATTTGCGACCGCATCGCGCGTTCCGTCCGCGAGCGTGTGATGAGCTCGCTTGCCGAAGATGCTCTGGCGCCCGTTTCGCTCGAGACGACATCGGAGTTTATCGCCGGTGGCATTATTCGACTGTTCACAAATTGGTGGGAGTCGGGTCACGATCTTGAGCGTCGACCCGAGATGGCCGACGTGGTTGATGCACTGTTTGAGCGCACCATGACGCCGGTGAATCACTAGAAGTGGCGGAGAGAGGGGGATTCGAACCCCCGGAACGCTCTCGCGCTCAACGGTTTTCAAGACCGCCGCATTCAACCGCTCTGCCATCTCTCCGTGAGTCGTAATGATAGCATCGTTTTGAATTTGCAACAGGGAAGGCGAACGATGACGAGCACCGAAATCGACGAGAAGTTCATGCGCGAGGCGCTGGCCGAGGCGCGCGCCGCCGCTGCGGTGGGCGAGGTACCGATTGGCGCCGTGGTAGTGCGCGCGGGCGAGATTGTCGCGAGGGCGCATAATCGCCGAGAACTCGACCAGGACCCTGCGGCGCATGCCGAGTTTTCGGCCCTGTGCGCTGCCGCTCGGTTGCTCGGTCGTTGGCGCCTTTCCGATTGCACGGTCTATGTAACGCTCGAGCCTTGCTGCATGTGTGCGGGGCTTATGGTCAACGCGCGCGTGGGGCGCTGCGTGTATGGCGCGACTGATGCCAAGGCGGGCGCGCTGGGTTCGCTGTACGACCTCAATGTCGATTCGCGCCTGAACCATCGATTTAATGTGACCGCCGGCGTGCTGGCAGGCGAGTGCCGCGAGATGCTGAGCGACTATTTTAGTGGGCTGCGTGGCGCCGATGGTGCTGGCTGCGGTTGCGGGGCCGATCTTGAGGCGCATGCCGCTCATGCCGAGGCGCTCGCGTGTGCCGAAGATATCGCCGTTGAGGCGGTTGTCTTTGGTCCCGCGTGCCACCGGCCCCGCCGTGTGCTGCTGGCGATCGACTCCTTTAAAGGCAGCGTTTCGAGTGCACAGGCGGAGGAGGCCGTTGCCGAAGGCATGCGCCGTGTGTGGCCCGATGCCGAGTTGAACGCTTTGCCGCTGGCAGATGGTGGCGAGGGAACGCTCGATGCCATCGCCGCGCGCGCCGGCGTGCTCTCGACCTGTGAGGTTGCAGGCCCCTTGGACTATCGCGTGTCTGCCCGGATGCTGGTGGACGACGAGCACGACTCGGCTGTAATTGAGATGGCCGAGGCGGCGGGTATTGGGTATTCACCCTGCACGGAATCGGCGGCGCTTGCGGCTTCGACCTATGGCGTGGGCGAGCTCATACTTCGCGCGGTCCGCGCGGGGGCAAAGACTATCTATATTGGTCTGGGCGGCAGTGCCACCAACGACGGTGGCGCCGGCATGCTGCAGGCGCTGGGTGCCCACCTTGTTGATGAGTGTGGCTGCAATATCGCCCCCGGTCTCGCGGGCCTTGAACATGTGGCGAGTATCGATTTGACACCACCGCTTCGGGTACTGAATGGCGCGCGTCTTGTGGTGCTTTCCGATGTCGAGAATCCGCTCGTGGGGCGTCGAGGCGCACTGGCGGTGTTCGGTGGGCAGAAGGGTCTGCCGACGGGTGATGCTGAGGTGCTGCGCAGGTACGACAGCTGGATGGTCGGCTACGGCCGCCTGCTTGATGCGGCGATTTTCGAGGTGCGAGCCCAGGGGCTGCTGCGTGCGCCCGAGGGCGCACGGACATTTGGCTCGGTGCTCGGTGTGCCCGGTGCCGGTGCCGCAGGCGGCCTGGGCGCCGCACTGCTGGCGCTCGGTGCGGAGCTACGCTCGGGCGTGGAGACGGTGCTCGATCTGATTGGGTTTGACGAGTGCGTGCGCGATGTCGACCTGGTCATAACGGGCGAGGGCAATATGGACGAGCAATCCGCCGCCGGTAAGGCACCGGTGGGCGTGGCCCGTCGTGCGAAGCGATATGGCAAGCCGGTGGTCGCCGTCGTGGGCGGTCGTGCCGACAACCTGGATGCGGTGTATGGACAGGGTATCGACTTAGCTCTGCCGGTCTGTCGCAGACCCATGACCCTTGACCAAGCGCTCGACCCCCAGGAGTCCACAACCAACCTCATCTGCGCCGGTGAAGCCGCCGCCCGATCCTACGACCTCGCCCGTATCTAAGTCTTTCCGGGCAAGTCTCAATAAGTTGCGGTGGAATAGTTCCTGTTTTTGGCCTTGGGTCGTAAAACAGGAACTATTCCACCGCAACTCAAAAGTGGTCTTTTGACCCTGTCCCAAATTAGCTATCTTGCCCCATCGGGCGGGAGCGGGTAAGATATACCGAGCGCCTAGCGCGTTCGATGGGTTCGGATGACGACATGTTCCGAATCTGGTCAGGTCCGGAAGGAAGCAGCCATAAGGAGCCTCTGTCGGGCATCCGAATCCATCGAGTGCGCAGGCGCTTTTTGGTGCCGCGACATGGCCCGGCCGGCGACGAGGTATTTGGTGTCTCGCTGGTCCTCGGCCGCGCCTGCGGGATCGCTCGACTACCAAATACCTCGTCACCGGTCGGGCCCCGTCGTCCAAAAATCACCCGTAGAGGCGCATTTATCGGATAATTTAATCCCTTGCTTTGTGTTGCTCGCTGGCTTTGCCAAAACAGCGGCGGATACATGCCTTGGGTACTGGTGGCCTTCGTGCTTGCTTCGCCTTAACATCTGTAACGAGTTGCTTACGCATCTCCAGTGCTCTCCGTACTATCATGAATCAGATTGAAGAGAGATGATGATAGGGAGCGCCTATACATGATTGAGCTGCTCAGGCGTTTTGGTGGCAAGTTTCGCCGATATATGGTGATCGGGCCTGCGTGTAAGTTGATCGAAGTGATCTTTGACCTGCTGACGCCGCTCGTGATTGCCCAGATGATCGATAAAGGTATCGGCGCGCACGACGTGAACGCCGTTATCTGCTACGGCATGGTACTTGCCGCTATGGCCGTGATCGGCATC
Source organism: uncultured Collinsella sp. (assembly GCA_900550595.1). Lineage (GTDB taxonomy): Bacteria > Actinomycetota > Coriobacteriia > Coriobacteriales > Coriobacteriaceae > Collinsella. The sequence goes on along the minus strand of URTB01000032.1, from coordinate 1,363 downwards.
TCGTTTACGCTCGTCTGCCAAAAGATGGCGGCGCTCACCTCGCAGGGCATGGGCACCGACATTCGCGGCGCACTCTACAAGCACATCAACAAGCTGAGCTACGCCGAGCTCGACCGCTTTGGCACGCCGTCGCTCATCACGCGCATTACCAACGACGTCAACCAGGTGCAGCTCGCCGTGGCGCTGGGCGTGCGTATGCTCATCCGCTGGCCTTTCCTGGCGGTGGGCTCCATGGTCGCGGCCCTCGCCATCGACCTTAAGCTCGGCATCATCTTTTTGATTTGCACGCCCGCCATCGGCTTGGTGTTTTGGTTTGTCATGGCGCGCTGCATCCCGTACTACAAACAGCTGCAGGCGAAGCTCGATCGCATTGCGCTCATTTGCCGCGAGGGGCTTTCGGGCGCTCGCGTGGTTCGCGCCTTCGTGCGCGAGGACCACGAGCGCGAGCGCTTTGCCCAAGCTGCCGATGACCAGGCCCATACCGCCATCGCGGTGGGCAAGCTCTCGTCGGTCCTCAACCCCGTAACGTTTTTGGTGATGAACCTGGGCGTGTGCGCCATCCTGTGGGTGGGCGGCATCCAGGTCAACGTGGGCGAACTCACACAGGGCCAGGTCATGGCGTTTGTGAACTACATGACGCAGACGCTCACCTCTATCGTGTACGTTGCCAACCTGGTCGTGGTCTTTACCAAGGCGAGTGCGAGCGCGTCGCGCATCAATGAGGTGCTCAATTGCGTGCCGAGCATCACCGACGAGGACAACGAGCCGGTCGCACTGCCCGAGCCGGGCAATGTCGCTCCAGTTCCTGCGCTGAGCTTGAGTCATGCGGGCTTCTCGTTTGGCGCCGGCGCGGCCAATGCTGTCAACGATGTGACGCTGGAACTCCCGCTGGGCAAAACACTTGGCATTATCGGCGGCACGGGCAGCGGCAAGTCCACGCTCGTCTCGCTTATCCCGCGCCTGTACGATGCGAGCACCGGCCGCGTGAGCGTGATGGGCGCCGACGTGCGCGCTTGGCCGCTCGATCAGCTGCGCCGTGTGGTCGCGGCCGTCCCACAGCGCGCGTCGCTGGTGAGCGGCACCATCCGCAGCAACCTGACCTGGCGCGATGAGGCGGCAACCGACGAGGAACTCTGGGCGGCACTCGACATGGCGCAGGCGAGCGAGTTCGTGCGCAACAAGCCGCAGGGGCTCGATGCCCCGGTCGAGGCCGGCGGCAAGAACTTCAGCGGTGGCCAGCGTCAGCGTCTGACTATCGCGCGCGCCTTGGTGGGCTCGCCGCAGGTTCTGATCATGGACGACTCCGCCTCGGCGCTCGACTTTAAGACCGACGCGGCGCTTCGCCATGCCATTCGCGAGCGCA
>URTB01000031.1 GCA_900550595.1 uncultured Collinsella sp. | reverse complement strand
CTCCTCTCGAACGTGACTGCTGGTGTACTTACTTATTAGTATATATTCTCAATAATATAATGCAAGTAGTTTTCCACCATTTCTACCCTTGGTACGAAGACGCCTTGGGCGGCGTCTTGCCCTTCAGTACCTTGTGGTAGTAGTCATAGGTCAGCGGAGTCTCGCCGCTCAGACGCTCGGCATCCTCAACCTCGCCAATAAAGAGCAGGTGCGTGCCCACGTCAACAGTGTCAATCAAACGGCAGCTAAACAAGGCCGCCGCATGCTCGGGAACATAGGGCATGCCCAGCGCGGTCTCGCGCGTCTCGTACTTGGCAAATTTGTCATAGTCGCTGCTGGTACGGAATCCAAAGTTGCCAATGTAGAGCATATCGGCCGTCTGATCGATCACGGTCAGCGCAAAGGCCTTGGCAGACGCGATAACACCAGACGTGACATTTTCCTTGTTCACGGCAACCGAGATGCGTGGTGGCGCAGACGTCACCTGCACCGCGGTGTTGATGACGCAGCCGGCACGCAGCCCGTCGGCCGCAGCACTCACCACATACAGGCCGCTCGGCATCGTAAAGAACGCAGTTTTGTCCATAACGATCACTCCCCCTAGCCCGGGATTGAACCTCATGGATGTATGTACCCACAAAAAAGGCGACGCCCATAACGGACGCCGCCCCATACACATATGTGCCAAGATTGCAGGTCAGCCAAGTCCCTCCACCAAGTTGCGGTGAAATAGTTCCTGCTTGTCGGGTATTTGGCCTCAAACAGGGACTATTCCACCGCAACTTATACAGAGCGCCTAGCGGTTACGCTCCTTAAGCGCGCGGTCAATCTCGCGCTGAACGTCGCGCTTGGCCATATCCTCGCGCTTGTCGTAGAGCTTTTTGCCGCGACCCAGGCCCAGCAGCAGCTTTACACGACCATCGGTATTAAAGTAGAGCTCCAAAGGCACCAGGGCATAGCCGCGGTTGCGCAGTTTGCCGTCAAGAAAATCAATCTCCTTGCGATGCAGCAGCAGACGGCGACGGCGATCGGGGTCGCGGTTCCACACGCCACCGTGGCTGTAAGGGTGAATGTGCAGGCCCACCAGCCAGCACTCGCCGCCGCGAATCAGCGCAAAGGTGTCAGTGATCTGACAGGCGCGCTCGCGAATCGACTTGACCTCGGTACCGCTCAGCTCAATGCCGCATTCGAACGTCTCGTCGATAAAGTACTCGTGATGCGCCGAACGATTCTTGGAAATGAGCTTGCGTTCGCGCTTACTGGGCATCGCCGGCCTCCTTGACGCCGTCGGCTCCCTTGTCGGCGCCCGCGCGCTTTGCCTTGTGCTCGGCATTGAGCTCGGCATCGCTCTCGCGCACCAGTTTGATAATCGCCGCGCAGGCCTCCTCGCCCACCAAGTCGCGAGCACGTACCGTCAGGCGCGTCGCCTCCTGCTTGTCGCCGTCGCTTGCAGCATCGGTCGCGCACATAATCAGGCAGATGGCAATCTCGGCCGAAGGCGAGGTCGGCACGCCTTGCAGGGCCAGTTCACCCATCACGTGGTCGTCGCTCTCATCAGCGGCATCCGGATAGGCAGTATGGATCTTGTTGAGCAGGCGCGTCGTATGCGCATCGTTGGGCGCCAGGCGCAGCGCCAGACGCGCGCAGCCCACGGCAGCCGAAACGTTCTCGGTCTCGGGCTCAAGGAAATACTGGCCCAAGTTGGCGTAGGCGCGGGCGGCGCACTTGCCGTCGCTCGCACGCTCTAGCACCGAAAACGAAAGCGATGCCCACTCCTGCTTGTCCTCAAGAGCGCGGAACAGCTCGGCCAGATCCAGGCGGTAGTTGCAGTTCATGGGGTCCCAGCGCACGGCCTGCATCAAGGCGTTGCGAGCACTCACATAATCCTGCTGGCGAATGTAGGCATACGCCATGTCGGAATACAGGCGATCAAAGGGCACCTCGACCTGCACCAGCTCGCGCGGATCCTTTTCCACGCGGCGGTAGGCCAGACGCTCAAACTTGCTATCGAAGCTAAAATACTGGCGCTTCTCCTCCGTCTTGCACTCGGCATCGATATACTCCTCGGCGAGCTCAACCAGACGCTCCAACAGCGGCGTCGCCGTGGCCAGGTCGCCCTGCGCCAGATAGTTCTCGGCATACGTGATGTCTTGCAAGCTGATGGGCAGATCCATGGCTACTCCTCGATCTGAGCGAAACACGGCAGACGCCGCATATACGGTCAATACACAAAACCCGGGTCTCTTGCGAGCCCCGGGCGTTCATTTTGTGGTAGCCCGTACCAGATTCGAACTGGTGATCTCCGCCTTGAGAGGGCGGCGTCCTAAACCGCTAGACGAACGGGCCATATGTAGCAAATGCAATGGCTGGGATGGAGGGAGTCGAACCCCCATTGACGGAACCAGAATCCGCTGTCCTGCCATTAGACGACATCCCAATGACTGCATCGCTGCGCTCGGCTGTGCCTTTGCGCAAGAAAGAAATATACGGGAAGTTCTACGGTGACGCAAGCCCCATTTTTAACTTTTTTGAAAATCGGCCAATTTGCTCCGACCCATGAAGGACCTGTGAAGCCAGACCGCATGCAAGGGGCAAAATGCCGTAAGCGCACCGTAATTACCGTTGGCAGATTGCTGCATTCTGGTCGCCGTCAATAGTGACACAATCAGGACACCAATTATCGCGCGGATATCGAGGCGACATGGATGATGAGCTTGATTACCTATGGGAGACCCTCGGCCTCGAGATAACTGCTATCCCTTGGCCAGATCGACACAAAATTCATCCCACGTTACGCCCCGCCATCACAGTCATGCAGGCAACGTATCGCGGCGCCTCATTTTTGATGATGCGAATGGCATGGCACGCGACGCTACCCGACCTCAAGCGAGTTCAAGCAGGCCTCGTGGAGCTATCCGGTATTCCCGTCGTGATTTCGGAAACCCATTTGGAGCAATGCCAACGCGACCGTTTGCAAGCGCAGCGAATCCCGTTCATTTGCCCCGGCATTCAGACATATCTGCCCTTTATGGACGAAGAGTACTGGAGCGGCAAGCCCAACAAGCAGGTAAAGATCTACGACCCGCATAAGTGGGCACAGTTCGAGGACTGACCGGAGCGGACCTGCCGACGGAAAGCGCATCCCGGAATCTGCACTCAGAACGGGATGCACTTTCCGCAGTTGCTACAGCAGCACCTCGGCCCAGGCTGCTTCCTTAAAGCCTGGAATCGCAAAGTCATCGCCCACCAGCAGAGGACGCTTAACCAGCATGCCGTCGGTCGCCAACAGCTCGTAACATTCCTGATCCGTCATCCCCGCGTCCAGGCGCGCCTTCAAGCCAAGCTCTCGATATTTCATGCCCGACGAGTTAAAGAAGCGACGCACTGGCAGCCCCGAACGCGCAATCCAGGTCGCAAGCTCATCGGCAGCAGGATTGTCCGCAACGATATCGCGGTCGATATACTCAACCCCATGCTCGTCCAACCAGGCCTTGGCCTTTTTACACGTCGAGCATTTGGGATATTCAACAAACAGCACTGCCACGGGGATTCCCTTCTTAGAAAAGACAAGTGTCTGGCAAACAGCGCATCGATGGCCATCTGCGACCGATGCCGATATTGTAGCCGGCGCCGACGTACAGGCGGTCGCGGTTTTCCATCTTGAGGTTAACGTCTCGCATGGGCGTCAATGGTACGGTATGGGCGCCACGACGGATGTTGGTGCCCATCCACATGCAAACGGGGGCAAGTGGGTCTGGATGGACGGCGGTAGTCGCTGAGTCCGCGTCCCCGGCTCCCCTACTCCGTCTCGCGCATCCAGCGATCGAAGGTCCCCACGCACACGCCTAGGCGCTTTGCCGCCTGACTCCGGGTAATATTGCCCGCCTCATAGATATCGCGCACTCGTTCAAATTGCGGAGGGCACGGCTTGCGGGGTCGACCAAAACGCACGCCGCGCGCCCGCGCCGCCGCGATTCCCTCCGCCTGACGACGGTGGATGTTCTCTCGTTCCACCTGCGCCACATAGCTCAACAGCTGTAAAACGATATCGGCAATCAGCGTGCTGGTCACATCCGATCCGCCGCAATCTCTCGCACGCGTATCGAGCAACGGCATGTCCAGAACAACGATGGCCGCACCAAGTTCCTTGGTTATACGACGCCATTCCTCGAGTATCTCGCTGTAGTTTCGACCCAGCCGATCGATGGAAAGCACCACCAACACGTCGCCGGAAGCCAAGGCATGAAGCAATTCCCGATACCGCGGGCGATCAAAGTCCTTACCGCTCGCACGGTCGGCAAAGACATTCGCCGGCTCCACACCATAGGCGCTCAGCGCATCCAACTGGCGATTCAAATTTTGATCACGCGTGCTCACCCGCGCATACCCATATACCGTTGCCACAACATCCCCGCTTTCTCGTAAACCTGCCAAAAAGGGACAGGTTTGTTTTGGTAGGTCCTATCTCCCAAAAGCATATGAAGAAGCGGCCGAGCCCATGGCAGGGCAATCAAGAGACGCGCAAAGAGGGCGGCCCCGAAAGACCGCCCTCTACGCTCTGCCGATACTCACTCCGTGCCGGTTAATGAATGAGCTTAAAGTCCAAATGTCCGCGAGTAGTGTTGACGCGCGAGACCTCGATAATCACGCGCTGGCCCAACTCAAAACGACGCCCCGTGTCGGCGCCCGTGAACGTGAGCGCGTCCTCATCAAACTCGAACCACTCGTTACCCAAGCTCTTAATGGAAACCAGCCCCTCGACCTGCGTCAGATCGAGACGCACGAATAGCCCCATGCTGCTGACCCACGAGACCGTTCCGGCATAGCGCTCGCCCAGGCGGTCCTCGTAGTACTGCGCAATCTTGATTTTTTGCGTTGCATGGCTGGCAGCGTCGGCCGCACGCTCGGCATCGCTGCACGCGCGGCAGATTTGCGGCAGGATGCGCGGAAGCGACTCTCTGCCTTTTCCGATCAACCTCGGCGTACGCACTAAGGCGTCTTTTCCACCCAGCTGCTCGTATGCCAGCTGCAGCTTGAGCACGCGATGCACCACCAGATCGGGATAACGGCGAATGGGGCTTGTAAAGTGGCAGTAGCACGGCGCGGCGAGCGCAAAGTGGCCCTCGTTGCGAGGCTTATACAGCGCACGCTGCATGCTGCGCAGAAGGAGCGTGTTGACAAGTGGCGCGTTAGCCGTGCCGGCAGCGGCGTCAACCGTCGCCTGCAGCTCATCAGGACTTCCCAGGGCAATGCCCGCCGCACGGCGATCGTCGATGATACCGAGCTGCGCCAGCGCCACAGCAGCACCGTGCAGACTGTCGGGGCTGGGGTCATCGTGCACGCGATAGCACGCCTCGATATCGCGGTCGGCCAGCCACTCGGCGACGCACTCGTTAGCCAGCAGCATCGCCTCCTCGATAAGCGAGGTTGCGCAGGAGCGCTCGCGTGCCACAATCTGCACGGGCACGCCGTCCTCATCCAGCAGCGCGCGAATCTCGGCCGTGTCAAAGTCGACCGAACCGCGTGCGCGACGTATGCGACGCCGAAGCTCCGCGAGTTCGTTTGCAGCGACCAGGAAATCGGCCAGGTCAACGTTACAGCCGCGAGCGGTGTCCTCGCACGCAAGCCCGCGCTCAAGTGCTTCCTCGCGCGAGGCTTCAGCCGCAGCGACATCCTCCGCAGCGCCCTCCAACACGGAATACTCAACTGCGCCGGCACGCACCAGCAGCGCCTCGGCGCCGTCGTAGTCCATACGCACACGCGAACGAATCACACTGGGATAGGGGTCGTAATGGCGCACGCGGCCCTGCGCGTCAAGCTCGATGTCGACGGTAAACGCCAGACGATCCTCATCGGGGCGCAGGGAACACAGGTCACAGGACAGGCGCTCGGGCAGCATGGGAAGCACGCGATCGGCGAGGTACACCGACGTCGTGCGATGGCGGGCCTCCAGGTCGATATGCCCATCCCAGGCAACATAGTGCGAAACGTCGGCGATATGCACGCCCAGCTTATAGCCGCCCTCGGGCGTGCGCTCGAGCGAGATGGCATCGTCAAAGTCGCGTGCATCAACCGGATCGATGGTGATGACAAAGCGATCGCGCAGGTCACGACGAAGCGGGTCTTTAAGCGCTGCAGTCACATCGAGCGAAAGCGCCTCTGCCTCCGCCAGCGCCGCCTCGGGATAGCTGTCGGTATAGCCATAGCGCGCCATAACATATTGAACGCCCAGATCGGGCGCATCGTCACCGCCGATGCGGCGCTCAAGAGTCACCGTGCCCGACTCCAAGCGCGTCGGGTAAGTCAGAATGCGCGCGACGACGGCATCGCCAGGATGCACACCCAGGCGCTCCGCCGAAGTGTCCTCGGGCAAAACAAAGAAATCGGCTTTGAGACGCGAATCGAGCGGTTCGATCACACCAAGCGGGCCGGCCGTCTGATACGTACCCACCACGCTGATGGCGGCACGTTCGATGACGCCCTCGATCACGGCACGACGATCCCCACGCGGTCCCGCCTTGATGCTTACGGCCACGGTATCGCCGTCCATAATCTCACGCTTACCGCGGCCCATGACCTTGTAATCGCCGTTGTCGGTCACGACATAAGCGCTGTGCTCATGGAGCTGCACGCGGCCAGTCATGCTCGGGCGACGCTCGCTGCGCACCGGCCCGCGTTTATTGCGTGCGCTACGCTTATGTCTGTTATTGCGCCCCATGGCGCCTCCTTACTATCGATAGCCGTTTACACCCCAAGAGTCTACCCAAATGATCCCTAGGGGACGGAGGAAAACGGATCACATAGATAGACCAGCGCCGCGATGATCCGTTTTCCTCCGTCCCCTAGGGATCAAAAAACGGGCCGCCCCCGAAAAGGGACGACCCGTTGCAGACGGCATATCCGCAGCGCTTACACGCGCAGATAACGGCGCATGGCGATGGCAGAGCCAAAGAGGCCGATGAGCACGCCGACAAGAATCAGTGCGGCGTAGGTCACCAGATAGTACTGCATCGGCAGCGCAAACGACATCCAGCCGACACTCTCCTGCAGGCGCGGAACCAGCAGGTTGCGCAGCAACTCCAAAACACCGATGGAAAGCAGCGAGCCCAGAATGGCCTGAAGCACGCCCTCGGTAATGAACGGCCCGCGAATGAAGCCGTTGCTGGCGCCCACCAGGCGCATAATCGCAATCTCGCGACGACGCGCCGTGATGGACAGGCGAATCGTGTTGTTGATAAAGATGAACGCGATAAAGGTCAGCAGACCGACGAGCACCACGGCGGCGATACGGATGTAGTTGGTCACCTGGAACAGGCGGCTCACTTCCTCCTGGCCATACAGCACGCTCGCGTTGACGTCGCCGTCGTCCGCGATCTTTTGGAAGTCGGCGTTCTTCTTGAGCTTCTTGGCCGTGCTCTCGACCTGAGACGGATCGTCCATCTCAATCGCAAACGAGGCGGGCAGCGGGTTCTGGCCGTCGAGCGCGCTCATGGTGGCGTCGGCGTTGCCCGACATCTTGCTCGTATACTCGGCCAGCGCGTCGTCCTTATCCTTATAGGTCACGGACTTGACGTTGCTCCACGTCTTGAGCTCGGCCTCAAAGGCCTGGACGTCTGCCTGATCGGCGTCATCGCTAATAAAGGCATTGATGACAACCTGATCCTCGACGGTACCGATCACGGAGTTCAGCATCGCGGAACCCATAATGAACAGGCCGATGATAAACAGCGAAAGGAAGATCGTGATGACGGCGCCGAGCGAGGTGGTCCAGTTACGGAAGAAGTGGCTGATAGCCTCTTTGAGCGAATAGCCCACGTTAGTTGGTGCCATAGTTGCCGTAACCTCCCCTCTCCTGGTCGCGGATTACGTGGCCGCCCTCGAGGGCGATCACGCGACGGTGCATGCTATCGACCATCTCGCGGTCGTGCGTGGCGACGATCACGGTGGTGCCGGTACGGTTAATACGCTCGAGCAGCTTCATAATGCCCAGCGAAATCGCCGGGTCGAGGTTGCCCGTGGGCTCGTCGCAGATAAGCAGCGGCGGACGGTTGACCATAGCGCGGGCAACGGCGACACGCTGCTGCTCGCCACCGGACAGCTGATCGGGCAGAGAGTCCATCTGATCGGCCAGACCGACCAGACGAAGCACCTCGGGCACCTGGCTGCGAATGACGCCCTTGGGCTTGCCAATGCACTGCAGGGCAAACGCCACGTTTTCGTAGGCGGTCTTCTGCGGCAGGAGCTTAAAGTCCTGGAACACGGCACCGATCTGGCGACGCAAGAACGGAACCTTGCGGTTCTTGATCTTCATGAGATCCTGGCCGGCGACCAAAATGCGGCCGCTCGTCGGCTTGACGTCGCGGTTGAGCGTCGAAAGCAGCGTGGTCTTACCCGAGCCGGAGTGACCGACCAAGAAGACAAACTCGCCAGGATAGATCTCGATGTTGATGTCGTCGAGCGCGGGCTTGTTGGGCTGTGCCGGGTAGATCTTGGTGACGTGCTCCATGAGGATGACGGGCTCGACACCGGCCTGCTTGGCCATCTTCTTGCGGCTGGCCTGCGGATCGATGGGCGCAAACACCGACGTAAAGTCGGGGTTGTTGAGCGCATTGTCGAGGCTTGCGACCTCGGCGGCCTGATCGCTCTCGACTACAGGAGCCGCGGGCTGCGTAGGATCGGGAATACCGGCAAAAAGGCCGGACTGCGCAGGCTGTGGCGCCGGAGTCGCAGGAGCCATGGGATCGGGAATACCGGCCATGGCAGGCTGCGGCGCGACAGCGTCCGCCTGGGGCTGATCCACGCGAGCGGTCACCTTCTGCACGGGCTCAAAACCCGCAGCCTCGGAAAGCTCGACATCATTGGTGGGATTGTAGGCAAAGGGATCTGATGCCGGCTGTGCCTGATCTGCCGGCTGTGCGGGGATCGGGCTAAACAGCTGATCCTCTGAATCCGGGGTGGCGAAACGAGTGCCCGCGGCGCCTGGCTGCGTCTTGGGGGCGTCATCGCCCGCACCGGAGGTACGGAAGTGGTTACCCACTGGTGCTCCTTATCGTCGTGCGTTTAAACTACATGAGCGCTTTGTATTTTAGCAGCATTAGCTTTGCTGCACATAAGAAGCATGGCGGGGTTTTGGTCTCACCGGCCGCGCACAGGGTTACCTCCCAAATCGTCCTCGGACATGTCGGAGTCCCCGCTGTGCGCTTCGCGCTGCGGGGACTTCTCCGTCCTGCGGAAAGATTTGGGAGGTAACCCTGTGCGTGGCCTGCGGCTACTAAGGAGTCGCCGCGTTTCTATTAGGTGCAGCAAATGCATGCTTGGGAGGGTCTGAATTGCACTTTGTTGGGATGGGCCCGTTTTCCGGAGGAAGCTCTTGCTTGAAATGGGCTTGATTTGATTGTTGCGCAACTTGGATTTGGATTGTCGATTTACAGTGGCCTCGATAGGAACGCCTATGGTTGTGGGGGCTAGTATGAATTGTCCTTATTGTGGAGCTGAGTTGCGCGATGGCGTGAGGTACTGCACAGCGTGCGGGGCTGCCGTCAATGGCATCTCTGCTGATTCTAAGCTTCGGGTAAAGCCTCGGAACCACGTTGCGGTCATCCTAGTCTGCATGCTGGTAATTGGCATTGTCGGCGGTAGCTGTATGGGCCTTCATCTACGGCAGGTGTTGTCGCACTTCGTATCCGCCCATTCGGAGCACGCCATTGTGCTGGATGTCACGGCTGCGAGCTGGGACACCGATAACGGGGCATCGCGCGTTCCGATACACATTACGGGCAAGACCATCGACGGAATAACGGTCGACAGGATTGAGTTCGTCGCCTCCGATGGCTCTGGCATCAATCTCATACAAGGTGTCTACACGCTCGAGGCAGCAGGTTCTCCTATCGCTGCGGATGGCACGATCTATCAAATTCTATGCACGAGTGCCACACTCGTCCTCGATGACGCCTTTGCCATGGGTGAAACGATCGATCTAGCCGAGCTTGCAGAACAGGATTCGATTCTCACCTTCTGCCCCATTGATGCCGCCGATGTGACCAATGACGAAATCTATGATGCCGCCTTGCTCGCCATGACATACCGAGGCAGCGATGCCCCCGATGTCGCCGCACTGTGCCAAGCCGCAATCAATCGTCGCGACGGAGCCAGCACAAGCGGGAACGCCTTCGAAAGTTGCGGTGAAATACGGATTAATTGAGCCTTTAGGCTGGCAAAACAGTCCTTATTTCACCGCAACTGAAACAGGGGCGCCCTCCAAGAGAGCGCCCCTGCCGGGTTTCCATAGTACTGGCGAAGCAGTCCTTGAGATCCGCCTTGCCTTATGCCAAGAACTCCTTGGTGGTCGCCACGATGTTGGCGGCATCCAGGCCGTACTTGTGCAGGAGCTCGGCGCCCGGGCCGGACTCGCCGAACGTGT
>URTB01000030.1 GCA_900550595.1 uncultured Collinsella sp. | reverse complement strand
GCACCTTTGACGACGACGTGGTGAACGAGCTCATCGCTGCCGCCGAGCAGGCAGACGGCTTTGTTTTTGGCTCGCCCGTCTACTATGCGCACCCCAGCGGCCGCATCCTTTCGGCCCTCGATCGCGCCTTCTATGCCGGCAGCAAGGCCTTTGCACACAAGCCGGGCGCTGCCGTCGCCGTCGCCCGTCGCGGCGGTACGTCGACGACCTTCGACGTGCTCAACAAGTACTTCACCATCAACCAGATGCCCGTGGTTGCCTCAACGTACTGGAACAACGTGTTTGGCGCCATGCCGGGCGAGGCCACCCAGGACGCCGAGGGCCTGGCCACCATGCGAAACATCGGCAAGAACATGGCCTGGCTCCTTCGTTGCATCGAGGCAGGAAAAGCCGTCGGCATCGAAGCCCCCGAAGCCGATCGCGAGCGCACCAACTTCATCAGGTAGAACGGCGGAACATGAATATCCAGATTTTTGGCACCAAAAAGTCTTTCGACACCAAGAAGGCGCAGCGTTATTTTAAGGAGCGCCGCATTAAGGTGCAGTTTATCGACCTTAAGGAAAAGGAGATGAGCAAGGGCGAGCTCACGAGCGTGATGCAGGCGGTCGGCGGCATCGACAAGCTGCTCAACCCCAAAGCCAAGGACGAGGAGACGCTCGCACTCATCCAGCACCTCATCCCTAGTCAGCGCTTCGACAAGCTGCTCGAGAACCAACAGGTTCTAGCCGAGCCCATCGTGCGCAACGGCAAAAAGGCCACCGTCGGTTATTGCCCCGATGTATGGGGAGCCTGGGAGTAGCCTGTGTTATTTGCCGGCGCGTGGGTATAAGAGCAGGCGTTTGGCATAAGATTCAACTGTAAGCCATGTCTAACAAAGGAGGGCACATGCCCAACAAACCCGTGAAGATCATCATGCTTACCGGATACCTCGGTGCCGGCAAGACCACGCTGCTCAACCACATCCTCGCTAACGACGGCGGCATCCGCGCCGCCGTGATCGTCAACGATATCGGCGAGATCAACGTCGACGCCAGCCTTATCGCCGACGGCGGCCTTTCCGAGACCGATGACCTCATCCCGCTCACCAACGGCTGCATCTGTTGCACGCTTTCGGACGACCTGGCCAACCAGCTGCAGGGCATCGCCGATTCGGGCAACTTCGATTACATCATCATCGAGGCCTCGGGCATTTGCGAGCCCATCCCCATCGCCTACACCATCTCGAGCTTCTGCGACGAGGCCAAGGTGGGCGGCGAGCCCAAGCTCGCGCTCGACAACATCGTGGCCGTGGTCGACTGCGCCCGCATGTACGACGAGTTCAACGGCGGTCGCGACCTGCTGGCCGAGGATATCGACGAGGACGACATCGAGAGCCTGCTCATCCAGCAGATCGAGTTCTGCTCCACGCTGATCCTCAACAAGACCGATACCGTGAGCCCTGAGCAGATCGCCGAGCTCAAGGCCATCGTGCGCAGCCTGCAGAAGGACGCTGTGATTGTCGAGGCTCAAAACGGCGAGGTTCCTATGGAGGAGCTGCTCGACACCGACCGCTTCGACTTTATGCGCGCCTACAACTCCGCCGCCTGGATCGATGCCATGGAGCATCCCGAGGAGCACGACGACCCCGAGGTGCTCGAGTACGACATCGAGACCTTTGTTTACTCGCGCCGTAAGCCGTTTGACCTGAAGAAGTTCACCGATTTTGTTGAGCAGGAGTGGCCCGACGAGGTCATCCGCGTCAAGGGTCCGCTGTGGCAGACCGGCGACCCGGACATGTGCTACATGTTTGAGCAGGCCGGCCACCAGATGCGCCTGATGGAGAACGGCCTGTTTGTCGACTCGGCGCCCGAGGGCGAGAAACAGAAGATCATCGACGAGAACCCCGAGATCATGCAGATTTGGGACGACGAGACGGGCGACCGTATGACGAGCCTGTGCATCATCGGCCGTCACATGGACAAGGATGCGCTCATCGCCTCCCTCGATGCCTGCCTGACCGACTGGCACCGCGCCTAGGTTTATCCAAGCGGGTATTTTTCCGCTTACGTAACCGCCAAACCACCACGAAGGTACCCTTCGTGGTGGTTTTTCGTTCTGAGCCAAGGAGATTCATGTTCAACATTGTGCTGTATGCGCCCGAGATTCCGGCCAATACGGGCAATATCGGCCGCACCTGCGTGGTTACCGGCGCCCGTCTACATCTGGTGGAGCCACTGGGCTTTTCGCTCGACGACAAGACAGTACGTCGCGCCGGCCTGGGCTACTGGCAAAACTTGGACGTGACCACCTATGCCGGCTGGGAGGATTTCCTTGCACGCAATGGTCTCTCCCCTGCCGACGAACGCCTGCATCTGCTGACCAAAAAGGCGCGCCGCACCTATGCGCAAAGCACCTACCGCGACGGTGACTATTTGGTCTTTGGCAGCGAGAGCTCGGGCATTCCCGAGCCACTGCTTGCCGCGGTGCCCGAGCGCTGCGAGCGCATCCCGATGCTGCGCGATTGCGACTCACTCGATAACGCCGAGGCTTGGGAAGCTCACGAGGAATCGCTCGGGCATACCGAGGACAGCCACGAGGCCATCCTTCAGCAGGATATCTGCGGCAACTTCGTCAACCCGGACGACTACCGCATCAGCGCACTCAACCTCTCCAACAGCGCCGCCATCGTCCTCTACGAAGCCCTTCGCCAGACGAACTTTGCCGGCATGTAAAAACCTGCCATTAGGGGACGGGGTAGAAATGGTAAGCTTTCAAACTCTCTAGTCCTTGACAAAATGGTTTTGACATCAAATGCGGCAAAGGAACAGTCCCTTTGCCGCATTTGGCTGCTGGCAATTCACGTCAGAATTCAACTTCAAATACAAACGACTGCCGGAGTTCTCGCTTAGCTTGGCTTGTCAGGCTCGAATTCGCCCTTATGTTCAGTTTGCTGCATGCCTCATCGATAGCCATAGCAAGCGATACGGACATGGTCATGGTCGTCTCGCTTTTCAATTCAACCCGATAACTCTTCGCCTTGTTTTTATCCTCTCCACCGCATCTCGTTTCGATTAACAAGAGAATGTCAGAGTCATGGGCATACCAATGGAGTTCAGGGCGCTGTGGAACCATGTCTCCCTCGAATTCCTGTGTAAACAGGATTTTCTTCTCATTTCTCGTTAAATCGCTCAAAGAGCCGTTGATTCGAGCCGAGCCCTTCTTTCCCGCTTTGGCATTTCTCTTAACCTGGTGGCCTCTCCGAGTTTCCTCGTACTCCGTCACCTCCAACTTGCAGCGCTTCGCGCCAAGCATGAACGCAATCCGTCTCAACTCGGCCATCTTGTCTTGTTGCATGGTTGCGAAATAGGAGTCAAGATCAACAAAGCGAGACCGATCAAAAGCATCTATGTAATATGTGGAATAAAGAGATGGTTTAGGGTAGAAAGACAGCTCGCTATCCCCAATTGCTTCGCGGTACAAATTGAAAATCTGCGTGCCCTTAACAGTATCCAACCAACCAATAGCATCCCTACAGACATCGATGCCCCGACGCTCATTTCCGTCAACAATTCGAATCATGTTCGGCAAATGGAATGAAGGGCTCTGATAGACCTCTTTGGTTACAGGCCTGTACCTATTGAGCTGTTGCTGGTATGCCCAATCGTTGACGGCGTCACCAATATCCGCAGCAGCACCTGCCGCACCATCGGCCGCATCAGCAATAGCCGCCAAGGCGTCATCGACCATCGGAGTTGCAGCACGCATTGCACCATCGGCAACTTTCTGTACGGTTGCAACCGCGCCCGCCATCGCGCTTCCGGCGCCATCAACCAACCCGGCAGCGGCCTTACGGATATCAAAACTCTGCTTATGTCGCGACAGCTCCTCCCTTTCGACAACAGCTAGATCGTCTTTATCCTCCATAGTGACCTCCTATTTCCGATAGTCGAAATCAACCGTATATTCATCGCCAAATGCCGAGTTGAACATCGCACGGATATTTGCTTCGGCGTTCACTCGAGCCTCTTCGAGCAGCTTGCCATCCTTGATGGCCTCGCTTTCACTCCGCTCCTTGCACTGCGCTTCAAACGCCGTGACGTCTTTGACCTCAATGGGATTGAGGATGTTGTTGCGTTCCTCGAGAGCACCCGACTTATTCATATCCGGCGTGTTCGAGATTACATAAGGCTCATCCATCGTAATGGTCAGCTTTTTCTTGTTTGTATGTATCTCTGCCGTCTCGAGATTCACACCCGCCTTAATGGTTCCCACATAGCGGTACCAAAAGCTGTTTTCCGTAAACGGGATATCAAACCAATCGAAGAACCTCTTGGTATCCGTCACCTTATCGACAATCGCATAGTTCTGCGATGCAGAAACCATCTCGTTCTGGGAAGCGATGCGTTCAAACACGACCGACGGGGAAAGCGTATTGGGGGTCGTTTCTTTCGCGCCCGCAGCTTTGCCGTTATTAAAGATGGTAATGAAAAGTACAGCCACAATCACTCCACCAAGCGCCAGGCCCGCAAAGAATACCTTAGGCTTTGTCAGGATTCTCCCGAGTTTCGCTTTCAGCGCCCCCATGCCTTCCTCTATCTCATCCATCCCCTATTCCTTTCAAAATCCCTGTTATTTAAGAAACTGCCGTGGGTTATACCTCATGCCTTAATTGTCGTTTTCAGCATGTCTTTAGACGAGGGCAGCTGTTTGCAATCCGAAATAATACACATTCGTTCGCAGCACTTGTTGTTCAATAATTGGCATAAAACGGGCAGGTCAACCATTCATTGCCGATTAACCCGCCCCTTCCGTGCAGAACTTATTTATTTACATCGTAGCTGGAAACAGATGCGACAACGCGCGCAGCGTCAACATCGGACATTGCCTCGAACTTGACTTTCTCACCCGGCGCCCACGAAGAAGTGTCCGCATAGGTCTCCTCCGCTTTGATGTCGTCTGCATCATAGAGAGCAAGTGTCAGGCTGACGTTAGAGAACGATATACCAGAGGTGTTCTCAACTACCGCCGTATACGTATACAGACCGTAACCGTCATCCGATTTTTCGAAATTTGCTCCCTGAATCAAACTGTTGATGGCATCCTCGTAGCGGGTCTTCTCTGCTACGGACTTTCCATTCTTAATTAAGTCGTTGAAATCATCCTCGTATTTCTCCCCGACTTCCAGCCCGTAATTATCAACAAGCTTTTTGAGCTGCGCAGACCGCTTATCGTAGACCTTATTCCACTCTTCGTAATAATCCGAAGACGATTGCGAGTAATCCTCGGTCACTTTAAGCTGGTCATCAAGCAGATTCAGATACGTGATTACGTCCTGTTGCATCTTGGAATCCTTAAACCTAGCGTTCTTGAGTTCCTTGTCGTTCTTGATTTCGGCCTCAATAGCTTCCTGGATATTCTCGGTTGAATGAGGATCATCATCGTTTGCATTAGATTCAATGACGTCGGACCTTCTCTCAAACCCGGCAGCGATAACATTCATCGCCTTATCGTCGACATATTTCGGCTTTGCAGCGTTTGCATCATTCTGTGAACAGGCCGAAATGAACCCCAGAGAACAGATGAGTAGTACAAGCAAACCCATCATGGGCAACTTTTTAGTAATATTTCGTTTCACGACTATTTCCCTTCGATTGACGTTGCAACTCATAGCCCCTCATCAAAAAGCAGACGAATTGACAACGCGGTGGCACTATTTGGCTTAAGGGCGTGAACTGGATAAATGCTGAGGGAAGGAGCGGGCCCGCGTAAGAATACTACCCTCATCAAAATGTCTAGTTAAAGCGAACGATTAAACGGCGGGCGGTCAACAATAGTTGAATCCGCCCGTCTCCAACGATCAAACGTCGACGGACTAACGCCCAATAGTGCGGCAGCATCCCGCCTTGTCACCCCACCTCCTTTAAATGATTGGACAACTGAGCGATAGTTTTCTGGACGCTCGATCATTGGGCGTCCAAATCGAATGCCGCGTGATCGCGCCGAAGCAATACCTTCAGCTTGTCTTTGCTTTATGTTTTCGCGCTCCACCTGAGCCACGTAGCTCAAAACTTGAAGCACTAGGTCGGCAATAAAAGTCCCCGTAATCCCATTGGGCTGTTCGCGTGTATCAAGCAATGGCATATCGAGTACTACGATGGCAACGCATTTGTCCATCGTTATGCGACGCCATTCATCGAGAACCTCCCGGTAGTCGCGACCTAATCGGTCGATACTCTTAATCACCAGAACGTCCCCCTCGCGCAGACGACGAAGAAGACGCTGGTACTGAGGACGCCTGAAGTCCTTTCCGCTCGCTTTGTCAGCGTAGATCAAATTCGTTTGGACCGGAAACCGCTCCAGCGCATCCAGTTGGCGATCCAGGTTCTGATCTGCTGACGAAACTCGAGCATACCCATAGATTCTGTTTTTCATGATTGCCCCTATCAGCCGCACGATGGCAGCATCAGCTCATTTGAGAGCCCACTCACAATAGGGCGTGCAAATTTCGCGAATGGGTTGAACCCATTTTCGGGCTCCAACGTAAGTTATTCAAGCACCACTTCGATAACGCGCGACGCTAACCTGATACTTTGAAATAAAATTAATCATTTTTAACTGAAATTAACTAAAATAAAATGAAGTTAACTCGAGACGCTGAAGGAGGGCACAGTGGAGTATCTCGAAAACCCGTTTACTCCTAGTTTTGGTGAGGTTCCCGCACATCTTGCCGGAAGGCAGGAGATCATTCGTGATCTGGACCGTGCCTTCTTGAGCCAGCGCAGGCGCCCAGAATTGACCTCGATCTTCTCAGGCGCGCGTGGAACCGGTAAAACCGCTCTCATGTCGTCGCTCGCGACAAGGGCGGAATCCCACGGCTGGATAGCCGTAAAGACGACCGCGCTCCCGGGAATGCTTGAGGAACTCGAGTTCGGGGCGAAACGCGCCGCAGCCCATCTCATCGACCCGTCCAACCACTTCGAAGTCACCGGCCTCGGAATTGCACCGCTCGGCAGCATCGAGGTCAATCGTGTCCACGATGCCTCAACCTGGCGTTATCGCATGAGCGACATCATCGACCAGCTCAACGAGGCGGGCACCGGTCTGCTCGTCACGGTTGACGAGGTGGACCCGACACTCAACGAGATGATTCAGCTCGCAGCGACGTATCAGCACTTTGTGACCGATGGGAAACGCGTCGCTCTGCTCATGGCGGGACTTCCCAACAACGTATCGACGCTACTGAACCACAAGACGGTCTCGTTCCTTCGCCGCGCCCAACAATATCATCTGGGCCGCATTGCCGACTATGACGTGCGCGAGGCCTTGATTCGCACAATCCAGGAAAACGATCGCCTGGCAGATGCTGAGGGAATCGATCGAGCCGTTCGCTCGATCTCTGGTTTTCCCTTCCTATTGCAACTCGTAGGCTACCGTGCCTGGGACCTCACAAGCGATTCGAAGGAAATCTCGTCACGCGACTTTGACCTGGGAATCAAAATCGCGCGCGACGAGATGGACGACCGAATCCTCGCGGCAACCTATCGGGAACTCACGGCAGAGGACAAGCGATTCCTCATCGCCATGCTCGATGACGAGGAAGAGTCCACCACCGCTGACCTTGTCGAGCGCCTTAAGCGTTCGCCGCAGCAGGTCTCCCGCTACCGACGCCGCATGATAGACGCCGGCATCATCGGGGAGCGAGGACGAGGGCTCGTCGCATTTGAATTGCCATTCTTCCGCGACTATCTCGCAGCTCAATGCGTGAAATAGGTATCAATGAGGCAAAGGGACTGTCCCTTTGCCTCATTGTCTATAGGTAGCGGCCAGTAACGCTCTTGGGGCAGGCAGCGATATCCGTCGGCGTGCCGGCACAGACGACTCGCCCGCCCGCATCGCCACCGCCCGGGCCCATATCGATCACATAATCGGCATTTCGGATAAGGTCGAGATCGTGTTCGATCACGATAACCGTGGCGCCCTTGGCAACGAGGCCGTCAAACACACTCAGCAACACCTGAACATCGAGCGGATGCAGGCCGATCGTGGGCTCGTCAAACACAAACACGGCGTCGTCCTGCACGCGGCCCATCTCGCTCGCAAGCTTAAGGCGCTGTGCCTCGCCGCCCGAAAGCGCCGGCGTGGGCTCACCGAGCGTGAGATAGCCCAAACCCAGGTCGTGCAAGGTCTGCAAGCGTGCCTGAACCTTCTTGAGTCCCAACGTGGCGTCGAGCGCTTCGTCCACACTCATGTCCATGAGCTGCGGCAACGTAAGCAGACTCCCGTCCTTGCCCTCGCGATGGATATGCGAAGCCGCGTCTGCATAACGTGAGCCGCGACATGCCGGGCAGACGATCTCGACGTCGGGCAAAAACTGCACATCGAGTGATATCGATCCTGTGCCATCGCACGTAGGGCAGCGCAAGGCGCCAGTGTTGTAGCTAAAGGCGCCTGCCTTGTAGCCGGCTGCCTTGGCCTCGGGCGTGCGGGCGAAGGCGCGACGCAGCTCGTCATGGATATCAGCATAGGTCGCTACCGTCGAGCGCACGTTGGCACCGATGGGCGTGGCGTCAATCAGGTTGGCACGTGCAATGCCCTCGGCATCGACCCAACGCACGTGTTTTGGCAGGCGCTCGCTGGCTGCCTGTGCCTTAAGTGCCGGGATGAGTGTCTCGAGCACCAGCGTCGTCTTGCCCGAACCCGAAACGCCCGTCACCGCGACGAGACGGCCGCGCGGGATATCGACTTCGAGCGGCTTGACGGTATGGATGGCATCGGTCGCCATGCGGATATGGCCCTGGTCGAACATTTCCTCGTCAGTCACCTGCGGACGCAAGCGCTTGGACTCCGAGCGCAAAAACGGGGCGATGCGGCTGCTCTGCGATTGCTCGACCTCATCCACCGTACCCGCGGCAATCACATTGCCACCGCCCGCTCCGGCAACGGGACCCATCTCGACCAGATAGTCGGCTTCCGCTAGAACGCGCGTATCGTGGTCAACAACAACCACGGTGTTGCCGTCATCCACCAGATCGCGCATCACGCCTACCAAGCCGTCGACATTGGCAGGATGCAAGCCAATCGAGGGCTCGTCCAGCACATAGAGCACACCCGTCGATCGGTTGCGCACCACGCGGGCGAGCTGCACGCGCTGGCGCTCGCCCGTGGAGAGCGTGGCGCCGGCGCGGTCGAGTGAAAGGTAATCGAGGCCCAGGTCAACCAGACGGCGGACCGTGCTCAAAAATGAATCGCAGATATCCGTCGCCATGGGCTGCATCTCGGCCGGCAAGGATGCGGGCACCCCGCGCACCCACTCAATCGCATCACCAAGCGTCATGGCCGCCGCCTGTGACAGATTGATACCGCGCACCTGGGGCTGGCGCGCAGCCTCGGAGAGACGCGTGCCGCCGCAATCGCGGCATGGGCCCTCGCGCAAAAAGCGAGCCACGCGCTTAAGCCCCTTATCATCCTTAACCTTGGCGAGCGCATTCTCGACGGTATAGACGGCGTTGTAATAGGTAAAGTCGAGCGGCGTGGCGCCCTCGCCGTTTTTGGGAACGTAGAGAATGTGCTTTTTAACCGCCGGACCATGGAACACGATGTCGCGCTCTTGAGGCGAGAGCTGGTTAAACGGCACATCGGTGCGCACGCCCATCTCGCCGGCCACCTGCTTCATCAGATCCCACATGAGCGTGCCCCAAGGAAGCACTGCGCCTTCGTTGATGGTCTTTGACTCGTCGGGCACCAGGCTCGCCTCGTCCACCTCACGCATGACACCGGTGCCGCCGCAGGTAGGGCACGCACCGCCGCTGTTAAAGGCAAGGTCCTCGGCACTCGGCGCGCAGAACTCGCGACCGCATGCAGGGCACGTGAGCGACAGGCCAGCGGCAACGTTAAGGCTCGGCTCCACGCGCGCCCCGCAGTACGGGCACACGTGATGGGCGCAACGACTAAAGAGCAGACGCAGGCTATTGTTGAGCTCGGTCATGGTGCCAAAGGTCGAGCGTACGCCCGGCACGCTGGGACGCTGATGCAACGCGAGCGCCGCCGGTACGTGCAGCACCTCGTCCACCTGAGCGTGCTCGGCCTGCGTCAGGCGACGTCGAGTATAGGTGCTGAGCGCCTCCAGGTAGCGGCGCGAGCCCTCGGCATAAAGAACCCCCAGCGCCAGCGAGCTCTTGCCCGAGCCCGACACACCGGCAATGCCCACAAGCCTTCCCAGCGGAATATCGATATCGATGTCTTTAAGGTTATGGACGCGCGCGCCACGCACCTCGATAGCCTGCGGGTTCATCTTCTGTTCCGTCACCTTTATCACCCTACTCATGCCATAAAATGCGGTCGCGGATATACTCGCCCAGCATGGGCACGGCAAACCGGACGAGGCCGTATCCGGCAGCCTCGATGACGCGCTCGCGAATCAGGCTTGCGCGATATTTGCTCGCCCAGCTCTGGGTGCGATCGCAGCGCTCAATGATATCCGCCATGCGAGTTGGTTTGCCCTCGTCAACCGCCATGGCCTCGATAAAAAGGCGCTGTGGACTGCGCAGCCCGTAATATAGAGGCGCGTCAACCGCTTCGTAGAACTCGGAGACGGCATCCGCATGGCCATCCT
>URTB01000029.1 GCA_900550595.1 uncultured Collinsella sp. | reverse complement strand
ATCTTGCCGGCGACCCAACCGGGGATGGTGCCCTCGTCCATGTCGTAGACCCAGGGGCTGCCGGCGGGCGTGTTCTCCTCAAAGCTGTTGAGGTAGCGCGAGTCGGTATGGAACAGGCACTGGTCAGCCGTAATAAACGCCGCGTGCGGGAACTCGAAGGTGTAGTCGAAGACGCCCTTCACGCCCGTGAGCCAACGAAGATTGGCCTCGTCGCGCACCACGATAGCGTCGTAGCCGCGCTCGACCATCAGGGCACGGACACGTTCGATACGACCGGCAGGACCGGCAGCAAACTCAGACATGCAGATTCCTTTCTTATTGTCTCAAAAAGTGCGGGACGGGTCTCAACCGAACGTCGGAATCGCATGCGAACCGCAACCGATTGGAAACCCGTCCCTCAACATGATACGAAAGACGATGGATGTCAATAAATCTTAGAGAAGTTCCTTGCGAGAAGCCAAGTAGGCGTGAGCATGGCGCTCAAGAACCTCGTCCTCAACGCTCGTTAGACGAATGGCGCCGAGCGCCGCGGGCAGCGGCAACATGCTGCGGTTCGAGCGGGCGAACTGCTGCTTACGGAACTCCTCGATAAACGCCATGGGCTCCAGGTCGAAGGCAAGCTCCTCGATGCCAAAGTCCTCCAGGCAGTCATCGACCTCAAAAACGTAATCGATATCGAAGTCGCAGGCATCATGTGCTAGGCGCGCCTCAAAGCGCATGCCCTCGGACAACAGCTGGTAGGCAGGGACCTGAGAAGCGGCATCGCCCAAGCAGGCGCGCAGGGTACGCTCCCCCATCTTGCCAAAATCGAGCGCATGGCGGGCGCTCGGGTTCGTAGCCATCAGTACGTCCTTGCGGGCAGTCTGAGACCACTGAACGGCATTGACGAGCGCGACCTCCTCGCCCGCGAGAATCTCGGGGACGGTCTCGGTAAACTGATTCCAACGGGACTTGCTGCTCGAAAGCATGGTGCCAACAAGTACCGCATAGCCAAGCTTGAGGTCCTCGGGGTCCGTCTCGCGAACAAGGTCGAGGTCACACACGACCAAGCCCGGCTCGGGACGGAACGCGATAGCGGGAAGCGCATTCGCCGACGAGGCGACGAGCGGCTTCATGGTCGTCGCGACCGTGAGCATGGCGTCGAACGTCGTCGGCAGCAAGGCGCACTCGGTGCGACCGCACCACTGATTGGCACACCAGCAAACGACCGAGCAGGTTGCGACATCGCCAACGGCAACAACGAGATCGTCGCAGGTAATGCCGTTAGCTGACAGGGCGCCAAAGACGGTATCGGCATCGGCCAGCGTAGCGCCGGCAGGAGAAACCTCGAGGGCGAGCAGCGACACGGCAAACCCGGCATCGACCAGCGCATGCTCGACGACCTCGCCAAAACGCTCGGATGTGGCGTCGTTCCAAACCACCATCGCGCGCTTAGGCTTGCCCACAGCCGAGGCAAACATGCGCGACAGTTCCTCAAACGCGCCAAGACCGACGCGGACATCGACACTGCGGTTTTGGAAATTGATAAGTTGACGGCGAATCATAGCAGCCCACGCTCCAAAAGCATCTCGGCACAAAGGTAGGAAACGTCCTCGAAGGACTTGTTGCGGATATCAAGGGTAATATCGGCGGCCTGGCGATACAGCGGACGGCGATGCTCAAACAGGCGCGCAGCATGCTCGGGTGAGCGGAAATCTGGTCGGGTATCGGAGCGGCGAATCTGGCGCAACGAGTCCTCAAAGTCGCCTTCGAGGTACACGCATGTACCCATCTCGTGCATCAGCTCAATGTTCACCGGCGTCTCGACGATGCCACCCCCGCACGATACCAGCAGGCTGCGCTCACTTTGAAGCGAACGGAGTGCCGAGGTCTCGAGTTCGCGAAAACGATCCTCGCCCTCGGTCTTAAATATCTCAGTCACCGACTTGCCGCATCGACGCACAACCAAACGATCGGTATCGATGAATCGACGCTTGAACATAGTGCCCACGTTGCGCGCAAGCGTCGACTTGCCCGCGCCCAAAAAGCCGATAAAGAAGATATGGTCACAGCCGTGTTTGATATGCTGAGACATGGCGAAACCTATTCCTCACAGGGAAGATCGCGCAGGGCCCGGCGCTCAAAGATACGGAAGATCTGCGTGTACCACAGGTCCTGGGTTGCCTGCGGCTTGACCAGAATAGTGTCAACGCCGGCAAAGTTTCCGCTCCATACGTCGGTGTACAGCTGGTCACCAATCAGTACGGCCTCGTTAGCCGTGGCCCCCAGGCGCTTAAGGCCCGCTTTGAGGGCAAATGGCGCCGGCTTCATGGCGTGGCTGATGGCCTCGAGCCCCAATTCGCGCGCCGATGCCATGACCTGGTCGCGATGCCAGTTATTGGACACCATGCACAGCTTAAAGCCCTTGGCATGGGCGGCCTCGAGCCAGGCGGAGACCGCAGCGGGTACCTGCTCGGTATCACGCGGCACCAGGGTGTTGTCGCGATCGAGCAGAATGGCGCGCTTGCCGTCGGCCCAGAGGGTATCGAGGTCGATGCGATCGACCGAGGCAACATATCGTTTGGGGCTAAAAATCCTCATGATCAATTCCAAGACTGTTGATGCTCTTCGTAGGTCTTCGAGAAATACTCCTCGTCCTGCGTAATGTAGAAATACAGGTCATCGGAGTCGGTCGGCTCAAGGGTGGCCTTGAGCGCCTCGAGCGACGGAGAGCAAATGGGCGTGGGCGGGAGGCCCTCGTGCTTATAGGTGTTATACGGGCTATCGCTCTGCAGGTCGTCGGCGGTAACCTCGCCGCCGGTGACGTACATCATGGTCGCATCGCTATTGAGGTAACGCAGGCCATCGAGCTTGCCCGCCAGACGGTTATAGAAAACCGATGCCACATGCGCGCGCTGATCGGCGTTGAGACCCTCGCGCTCGACAATCGAGGCAAGGTTAACGATGTCGTAATCGGACATCTCCACGCCATAGCGCTCCTTGATCTTGGCCTCGCAGCTGGCAAAGTCAAGCGACTTATACTCAGCGTTGAACTGGTCAAGCATGGCGCGAATCACATCATCGGCGCTTGGGTCCTTGCCCAACGAATACGTCTTGGGGAACAGGAAACCCTCGAGCGAATCGTTCGCGGCGCCCTCAAGGAAGCTATAGTCCTTCACATAGTTGGACGCCTTTGCCTGATTGAGGAAGTCTTCCTTCGAGATACTGCCGTATGCCTTGGCCACGCGGTCGGCGACCTGATCAACCGTAAGGCCCTCAGGGATAGTCAGCGCATCGGAGCCCGCATTGGGACCTTCCATGAGCTGCTGAACGACCTTGGTCGCGTCCATAAGCGTGGTAAACGAATACTTACCAGGCTTAAGCGACATGTCGGCGTTGAGCTTTTTGACCGCCGCGTAATAATCCTTGGGATTTTCGACGATATGGTTCTCAGAGAGAATTGAAGCGATGCTGTCACCCGAGGCACCATCGGGAATCGTGATAGTAACTTGCTGGCCAGCAGCGACTTTCGCATCCTCACCGCCAAAGAAGCCCTTGACGGCCGGCACAACAAAGAAAACGATCGCGACAAGCGCAAGCACGGCGACGACGCCACCGATAATCAGAGGCACCGGAGAGCTTTTCTTTTGGGCACCACGGCGGGTGTGCGTGTTATAGCTTGAGCGCGTGGCCGGAGCAACGCCGTGCGAGCCTTGAGTATGATGTGCGTGAGAGCGTGATTGCCGGGCCTGCCCCTGCGTACGCTGGGCAGGGGCCTGTTGCTTAAAACGAGCGCCGCCAGCGGGCTGCGCGGGACGAGCGGCGGGCTGTTGAGCAGCACGCTGAGTAGGCTGAGCCGAACGCTGCGTCGGCTGCGCCGGGCGCTGACCAGGCTGAGCAGGACGCGGCGCGGGCTGCCGTGTACGATTCTGCTGGCGCGGATCGGAATCGCTAGACATGCTGAACCTCCTCGTTTTTACGATCGAGCCATGTCTGCAAGAACAGGCTGGCGGCGATCATGTCAATCTTGCCCCTCATCTGCTTTTCGTTGAGCCCCTGCTCTCGAAGGATTCGCTTGGCCTCTTGCGAGGACAGGCGCTCGTCCTCAAACTCCAGCGGAAGATCGAGCTCGTCGGCGATCTTTTGCGCTACGGCGGCAACGCGCTCGGCCTGGGGGCCAGGCTCGCCGGCCATGGTCAGGGGACGCCCGCTCACCAAGATGTCGGGCTCATAGTCCTCGACCAGGTAACGGAACGTCTTGGCCATACCGGTAACCTCGGCGGCCGGGAGCACCTTGACGGGCATCGCCATCTTGCCATCACGGCTCGAGACGGCGATGCCGATCCTGGTCTCCCCTATGTCCAGCGCGAGCGCGACCACAGCGACTACTTAGGCGCCGAGCGCGGTCTTGGCGGCCGCGAGGGCATCGGCGATACCGGCGGCGTTCTTGCCACCGGCCTGGGCCATGTTGGGACGGCCGCCACCGCGACCGTCGACCAGGCCCGCAATCTGCTTAATCACGTTGCCGGCGTGGAAACCGGCCTTCACGGCGTCGTCGGAGCCAGCAGCGAGCAACGCAGGCGTGCCCTTCTCGGTCACGCTGGCAACGACGCAGGCGACAGGGCCGGCGACCTTCTGGTGCACGGTATCCCAGACGTTGCGCAGGTCAGCAGCCTCAAGGCCCTGGAGCTCAGCGACGACGAGCTTATAGCCGTCGAGCTCGACGGCGCCCTCGATGGCGCTGGAGATAGCGTCGGAGGAGCCACCGGTCAGCGCCTTCTTGAGCTTGTTAGACGTCTCGCGCAGCTCGGCCTGCAGGTTCTCCACGCGAGCGGGAACCTCGTCAACGCGGCACTTGAGCGCAGCGGCAGCGGCGTCAACGAGTGCCAGGCGGTCAGCCATGTAGTCGAGGGCGCCCTTAGAGGTAACGGCCTCGATACGGCGGACGTTCGAGCCCGTGGAGGACTCGGAGATAATCTTGAACAGGCCGATCTCGGCAGTGTTGGCAGCATGCGTACCACCGCAGAGCTCGCGGGAGAACGGCTGGTCCTCGGCGCCCACGGAAACGACGCGGACGACGTCGCCATACTTCTCGCCAAACAGGGCGACGGCGCCGGCGGCCTTGGCCTCGTCGATGCCCATGACGCGGGTCACGACCGGCTTAGATGCAAAGATCTGCTGGTTGACCAGGTCCTCAACAGCCTTGAGCTGCTCGGAGGACAGGGCCTCAAAGTGCGTGAAGTCAAAGCGCAGGTGCTCGGGCGTCACCAGCGAGCCGGCCTGAGAGACATGCTCGCCCAGGACGTGCTTAAGCGCGGCGTCAAGCAGGTGGGTGGCGGTGTGGTTGCGGCGCAGGAAGCCACGGCGCTCGGCATCGAGCACGGCGGTCACGGTAGCGCCGACGGTCAGCGTGCCCTCGGCAACGTGGGCGACGTGGGCATACAGGCCGTTGTGGTTCTTGGTATCGGAAACGGTCAGCGAAACGCCCTCGGCGGAAAGCTCGCCGGCATCGCCCTGCTGGCCGCCCATCTCGGCATAGAACGGGGTGCGGTCGAGCACAACCTCAACATCCTCGCCCGCGGCAGCGGACTCGACGGACTCGCCGTTGCGCACGATGGCGACAACCTTGGCGCCTTCGATCACATCGTTGTCATAGCCGTCGAACTCGGTCGCAGCG
The DNA here is from genome assembly GCA_900550595.1 of uncultured Collinsella sp. Lineage (GTDB taxonomy): Bacteria > Actinomycetota > Coriobacteriia > Coriobacteriales > Coriobacteriaceae > Collinsella. Next base: position 5,005 of record URTB01000029.1, on the reverse strand, counting down.
ACCTTGTCCGAAAGCTCGACCCACACATCGTTGAAGCTGCCCCAGGCGTCGCCCTTGGCATTGGCGCGAGCGCGGGCCTTCTGGTCCTCCATGCAGGCGGTAAAGCCGTCCATGTCGACATCGTGGCCAGCGGCGCCGGCGATCTCGACGGTCAGGTCGATGGGGAAACCAAAGGTGTCGTGCAGCTTAAAGGCAACATCGCCCGGAAGCACGGCGCCCTCGGCAAGCGCTGCCAGAGCCTCGTCCAGGTAAACGCGGCCGTTGTCGAGCGTCGTGGAGAAGCGCTCCTCCTCGGAGGCGACGATACCCTTAACGAGCGCGACGTTCTTGAGCAGCTCGGGATAGGCCTCGCCCATCTGAGCGTTGACCTCATCGATAAACTTGGTCAGGAAGGCGCCCTCGATGCCCAGCAGGCGACCGTGGAACACGGCACGGCGGAGCAGGCGGCGAAGGACGTACTCGCGACCCTCGTTACCGGGCAGGATGCCGTCAGAGATCATGAAGTCGACGGCACGGGAGTGGTCGGCGATGATGCGCAGGGAGCGGCTGGCACCGGAGTAATCGTCGGCGTCATAGGTCTTGCCGCTGATCTCCTCGCCCAGCTTGATGAGGTGCTGCATCAAATCGCCGTCGTAGTTGGCGGTCTTGTGCTGCATGATGGCGGCCATGCGCTCCAGGCCCATGCCCGTATCGAGGTTGCGGTGCGGCAGCTCCGGCATGGAGCCGTCCTCCTGGCGGTCGTACTGGGTAAACACGAGGTTCCAGAACTCAAGGAAGCGGTCGCAGTCGCAGCCGGGCTTGCAGTCGGGGCTGCCGCAACCGACCTCCTCGCCCATGTCAAAGTAGATCTCGGAGCAGGGACCGCAGGGGCCGGTGGGGCCGGCGGCCCAGAAGTTGTCGTCCTCGCCCAGGCGGGAGATGTGATCCTCGGCAACGCCCAGAGAGCGCCACACGTCATGAGTCTCGTCGTCCTCGGTAAAGACAGTAAAGTACAGGCGGTCGAGCGGCAGCTTGAACTCCTTGGTGATGAGCTCGAAGGCCCAAGCGCAAGCCTGCTGCTTGGAGACGCCGCCAAAGGAGAAGTCACCGAGCATCTCGAAGAACGACAGGTGACGGCCGTCCTCGCCGATGCAGTCGATGTCGTTGGTGCGGACACACTTCTGGCAGGAGATCGCGCCGATCTCCTTCATGGTCTTCTTGCCCTGGTAGTACTCCTTAAACTGGTTCATGCCGGCGTTGGCAAGCAGCAGCGAGGGGTCGTCGGGAACAAGGGACGAAGAAGGATAGAGCTTAAGACCGCGCTCCTCAAAGAAGTTGAGGAACTTGGAGCGGATCTCGGCCGTAGTCATTGACGGGTAGTCAGCACTCATAGAGGGAATCTCCTCGGTTTCACATCGAAACAGTTCAAACGTAACGATATTACCATCCCGCCGCGCAAGTGCAAAAAAGAGGGCCGACATAAAGCCGACCCTACAGCGAAAGTGCACGTTATTTAGGAGTATGCGATGCTTTGAAAAAGGCTACTATAGAATTACATATAAGATTCACCCGGAAGGAGCGATCGATGAAAAGCAAACGATTTGTCCTGAATGCACTTCTGGTTGTAGCACTTTTAGCGCTTTTTGCTTTCTCCTGCTGGTACGCAAACCAACCAGCATTTGGCTACGTATTGTATGCAGTAATGTCCGGCGATAAAGCCTATTACACTCTACGCGCAATTGACGTTCTCTTTTTCTATGTAGCCGGCCCCTTATCAATCGCTTTGCTCGCGTTTCTTGTCATTTACAACTTCAAGAAACGCTAGCGGTGCCTATTTGGAATCCGAATCGTCCATGGAGCCGTCGATGCCGGTTTTGGTATCGTCGTCCGAGTTGGAGTCATCGTCCTTGGCGAAGGGATTCTTGAAAAAGCTCGTCGCATCGGGCTGCAGGCCCGAGAGCTTGATCCAGGGATTCTCGAGCTCGGGCTTGGGCATCGCCTGGGCCTCGGGCGCGGTCTCGTTGCCGATGAGCTCGGACTCGTAAATGAACGTATCGTCTCCAAGCGCGTCGTAGGCGGCGACCGGGTTGCCCTCGGCAGCGCGATATGGCGTGCCCTTAAATACAGCGCCGTCGTATGCCACGAGCTGGCGACCGGTCTCGTTCTCAAAGTAGTAGACGAAAATGCCCTTGAGGGCCGCGCACAGCGGAATGGCGATGACCATGCCGATGGGACCCATAAGTGCCGAACCAATAACGAGGGCGGTCAGGCTCATGATGGGATGCACCTGCACCGAACTCTGCATGACCTTGGGGGAAATGACGTTATCGGTGACGTTTTGAGCCACCATGGTCACAACGAGCGTCCACAACGCCAGCATGGGGCTGAACATAAAGCCGAGCACCGTGGCGATCGCCGCGCTTACCCAGGGACCGACAACCGGGACCAAGTGCATGATGCCGGTAAAGATGGCCATGAGTGCCGCATAGGGATGGCCAATGAGCGTAAAGCCGATAAAGGCGAGGATGCCACCGCAGATGGACGTCACGACCATGCCGCGCATATAACCGCCGACCGAGCGCGAAAGAATCGCGACCATAAAGCGGTACGAGGTCTCCTTTTCCTGTCCGATGATGGTACAGACCTCGTGGTGCATACGGGGATAATCACAGGCAAGCCAGTAGGCAAGCACCAAACCCAGGAAGATTACGAACAGCTGCGAGGCCGTGTTGGTAATAAGCGGGAACACGCGGCGACCGAGCTCAGCGGCGATTTGCGATACGTACTTGGACGCCACAGTAACCAGCGAGGACAGATTATCGTCCAGGTACTCCTTGAGCGGCGTGTTGTTGAGCGTCTTAGCGTGCGAAATCATCTCGTTGAGATCACCGCCCGCAACGCGAAGCTGCTCAGGCAGACGGCTCAGGACTTCCATAATCTGACCGAGCAAAATAGGCGACAGGATGCAGACGACGCCGACGAGCACTGCCACAACCACGATCAGCGCGATGAGCGAACCGATGCCACGACCGACGCCGTGATGCTCGAGCCAGTTAGTGATCGGCGACATCACAAAAGCGATGATGGAACCGACAGCGAGAAACTTGATAACCGGCGCCAGGATACCCATAAGGTTAAAGATGACGGCTGCGATGACAATGCAGCCGACGACAGCCCAAATGCGAAGCGTCAGAATACGGCTATCGCGCAGCGTGCGGTCGGTTTGTTGGGGGTGCTCAATCATGAACGAACCATCACTCCGTCGGGGTCGATCTTGTCCTGTATCTTCTTAAGGGTACGACGCAGCAGGCGCGAGACCTGCACCTGCGAGATACCCAGCTTCTTGGCGATCTCGATCTGGGTCATGCCCTTCACAAAGCGCAACTCGATAACCTCACGCTCACGCGGCGAGAAATCGCGGATGGCTTCCTCGATCACCAGGCGGTCATCGGTAAAATCGAGCTCGTTGTCGTCATCGGCATAGCGGTCGAGAATCGAGGGGGCATCATCGGAATCGGACGCGCCAGGAGCCTCGATGGGCACCGAGGTATAGGCCGAAGACGATTCCATGGCCTCCAGCACCTCGTCGACGGTCACACCCAGGTACTCAGCGATTTCTTCAACCTTAGGCGAGCGCTGCAGCTCGTTAGTGAGCTTGTCGGTAGCCTGGTTGACCTTGGCAGAAAGCTCCTGCAGACGGCGCGGCACGCGCACGCTCCAGCCCTTGTCGCGAAAGTGACGCTTAATCTCGCCCAGGATGGTAGGCGTGGCAAACGTCGTGAACTCGAGTCCGCGCTCGGGGTCAAAGCGGTCGATAGCTTTGAGCAAACCCAGATAGCCGACCTGCATGAGGTCGTCGAGCGGCTCGCCGCGGTTCTTAAATTTGTTGGCAAGAAACCTTACCAGGTTCATATGGGACATGACGAGCTGCTCACGTGCGTCCGGATCACCGGTCTCTTTGTAGCGACGAAACAGCTCGCGGGTTTTCTCCTTGTCCCAAGCGGTCTTACCGCTCCGGGAACGTTCGGTCATATTAGATATCCGCCTTGAGGTCGAGGGAAAGCGTCAGGGGCGCCGCGGTCTTTTCGTAGGAATCGCACACGCTTGCCAGAATGAGCTCGGCATACACGGCAGCCTGATCATCCTCATCGACAGTCGCCTGGTCACCAAAGGTAAAGGTCATGCCCACGTGCGATTCGTCGACGTCGAATTTGATCGAAATGTCGTCAGAATCAACGGCCGTGCAGCCAAAGATGAAGGCCTCCTCGGCAGCCATACGGATGTCCTCGATACGATCGACGGACATAGAGCACAGCGCACCGACATTTGCCGCCGTCATGCGCACAAGGCGCGCGAGACGCGGATCACCGGCAACGCTCAGCGTAATGGGGCAGGTTGCTTCGCTACTCATCGCAGGACTCCTCGGAGGTCTCGGCGGGCGTATAGGTGTAATACTGAGCAGGCTTGGCTGCGGGCTTCTGCGCATCATCGTCACCAGCAGCGGCATCGTCCCCGGCTTCGTCAATCAGGACACGCTCGGTCGGCTGCTCGGCTTCAGCGGCAGCGGAAAACTTGCGCTCGGCGTCGGCCGCGGGAGCCTTCACCTTGTTAAAGAGTTTCTGCACGGCACCAGCAGCAGAATCAGTCACGCTCGATACGGCATTGCTGGCCTCGGCCACGCTGCCCGTAACCTCGGAAATGTCGTGAACCACAGCTTCGACCTCTACGAGATTGGAGGTAAGCGCGTCGACGGCGGTCTTGCTCGACTTGAGGAGCGGCTCAACCTGCGCCAGCGCGGGGGTGAGCTCATCGACAGCGCCATCAAGCTTTGCCACCACAGGCTGAGCCTCGGCGATGGTGTTATTGAGATCGTTTACGGTCTTGTCGAGCGAATCAACGACGTCGCGGGTCTTGCGCAGTGTGAGCGCGAGCTCGATAACAGCCCACACACCGGCAACGGCGAGCAGCAGCAGGGCGATTTGAATGGGACTCATACAAGCCTCCCGAAGGAATCGAAATACAGACG
>URTB01000028.1 GCA_900550595.1 uncultured Collinsella sp. | reverse complement strand
CGTAGCTGATGGCATCCTCGGTAATCTCGGTCACCTTGGCCTCGGTCAGCACGTGAACGCCCTTGGAGAGCATGCGCGTGATGAGCACCGCGCGACCGGCGCCGCCCTCGTTGGCGGCGAGCGTCTTGGTCATCTCGATGACGGTGACGTCGCGATTGGCCGGCGACAGATCGTTGACCAACGGGGCCAGGTAGTCGGCCGTCTCGCAACCGACGGTGCCGCCGCCCACGATGACAATCTTCTTGCCCGGGAAAGCCTTGCCGCCCAACAGGTCGTCAGCCGTCATGACCTGCTTAAATCCCTGCATGAAGGCCGGGGCGATGGGCTCGGCGCCATAGGCCAGGACGACCTCGTAGCCGGCGTAGTCACGCTGAATGTCCTCGGCAGTAAGCTCGGTGCCAAATACGCACTTCACGCCGACCTCGGCCAGGCGACGGTACTGATACTTGATCACGCGGGTGAGTTCCTGCTTTGCCGGCGGAACGGCCGCGATGCGCATCTCGCCGCCCGGCTCGTCCTGCTTATCCACGAGCACCACGTTGTGGCCGCGCTTGGCGGCAATGTAGGCTGCCTCCATGCCCGCAGGACCAGCGCCCACAACCAGCACGTTCTTGGCCTCGGCGGCAGGCTCGTAGCCGGCCTCGTCGCGCTCCACGTCCGGGTTGACGGTACAGGAGATGCGCTTGCCAAACATGATACCGTTCAGGCAGCGCAGGCAACCGATGCAGGGACGAATCTCGTCGGCGTTGCCGGCAGCGGCCTTATTGCAGAACTCGGCATCGCACAGATTGGCGCGGCCCATCATACAGATGTCGGCAGCGCCGTCCTCGATCAGCTCCTCGGCGATCCAGGCCTCGTTAATGCGGCCGACCGTGGCAACGGGAATGTTCACGTGCTTCTTAATCTCACGCGAGCAGGCGGCGTGCGAGGCCTGCTGCGTACCGGCGGCGGGAATCGCGGAGCCGCGCTTGATGGTGGTGCCGCCCGACACATGAATCATGTCGACGCCGGCCTTCTCCAGGCGACGTGAGACGTAAATCATGTCGTTGAGGGTCAGGCCGCCATCGGTGTACTCGTCGCCCGAGATGCGGACGTCGATGATAAAGTCCTTGCCGCAGCGCTCGCGAATCTCGGCGATGACCTCGAGCAAGAAGCGCATGCGGGCGTCGAGCGAGCCGCCGTACTCATCGGTACGCTTGTTGTAGAGCGGGGTCAAAAAGCCGCCAAGCATGCCGTGGGCATGCGCCGCATGGACCTCGACGCCATCGACGCCAGCCTTTTGCATACGCACAGCGGCGTCGCCAAACTGATGCGTGAGCTCGTGAATCTCGTCGACCGTGATAGGACGCGGTGCCTCACGGGCATAGGACGGTCCCACGAAGGACGGAGCGATCAGGCGCGGTGTGCCCGGAATGTTAAAGGCCATGTAGGCGGGGTGGAAGAGCTGCGGCATGATCTTGCAGCCATACTCGTGGACGGCCGCGGCGAGCTTTTCCCAGCCAGGGATAAACGTGTCGTCGTAACAGCACATGTCACCCGGCAGATAGGTATAGGTAGGCTCGACCGTCACGACCTCGGTGATGATCAGGCCAACGCCGCCCTTGGCACGGGCACGGTAATGATCGACCAAGTCGTCGGTCACGTAGCCATGATCGGCCAGATTCGTGGACACCGGCGGCATAAAGACGCGGTTCTTAACCTCGGTCGTACCGACCTTGATCGGACTAAAGAGCATCGGGTAGGCGGATGACTCCATACAGGCTTCCTTTCGTTTAAGCCGCTCGGCGGCAGTTGCTGACTTATCTATTGTACCAGCAACCGCACGGTACCCGACCGCACGCACTCCCCTGCCTACGTATCGACCAACAAAAAAGTTGCGGTGGAATACGGAGTAGATAAGGCCTTTGACAGCCAAGACAGTCCGTATTTCACCGCAACTGATGGGCGGGGTGGAATTGAGGGCTCAGATAGTCAGTCATGCCCTCATCCGCCGCTCCTTCACCTACAGCACGCCGTCCAGCATAAGGTTCACCTTGAGCACGTTGACCGTGGGCTCGCCGAACACGCCGAGGAAACGACCCTTGGTGCACGCGGCGATGATGTCGTGCACCTCGTCCTCACTTTTGCCCGTGGCTTTGGCAAGGCGCGGGACCTGGTACTCGGCGGCATCCGGAGAGATCTCCGGGTCGAGGCCGGACCCCGAGCACGTCACCAGGTCGACGGGCACAGCGTCCATATCGGCATCGGGATTGGCGGCGCGAATCTTCTTCACGCGCGCATCTATCAGCTGCCGATACTCCTCACTCGCCGGGGACAGGTTGGACGGGGCACCATACGCCATGAGTTCGCCGTCTTCGCCTTCGACAATTGACACGTTCTGGATACGACCCCACATGTGGGCTTCATCATCGAAGTTCTGGCCGATGAGCTCGGAACCCACAACCTTGCCGTCGACCGTAATAAGCGATCCGTTCGCCTGGTACGGAAACGCAAGCTGCGCGACGCCGGTCACCACGAGCGTGTATCCCAGGCCGCAGACGATGGTAAACAGCGCGAACACGCCAAGTGCGCGCGATGCGATACCTTTGAACATACAAACCTCCGTCTACATCATGCCAATGCCGAACAAGGCCAGCAGCATGTCGATAATCTTGATGAATACGAACGGCGCCACGATACCGCCCAGACCCCACACCAGCAGGTTGTGGGTCAGCAGCTGGCCGGACGAAAGCTCGCGGTACTTCACGCCTTTCAGGGCGGCAGGAATCAGCGCGACGATGACCAGCGCGTTGTAGATAATGGCGGACAGCACGGCAGTCAACGGGCTGGTGAGCCCCAGGATGTTGAGGGCGTCCAACCCGGGGTAGATCGGCGAGAATAGCGCCGGGATAATGGCGAAATACTTGGCGACGTCGTTGGCGACCGAGAAGGTCGTGAGCGAGCCGCGGGTCATGAGCAGTTGCTTGCCGATACGCACGATATCGATGAGCTTGGTGGGGCTGGAGTCGAGGTCGACCATGTTGCCGGCCTCCTTGGCAGCCTGGGTTCCCGTGTTCATGGCCACGGCGACATCCGCCTGCGCCAGCGCCGGCGCGTCGTTGGTGCCGTCGCCGGTCATCGCGACCAGATGGCCCTCATGCTGGAACGCGCGGATCTTCTCGAGCTTGCCCTCGGGGGTGGCCTCGGCCAGGAAGTCGTCCACGCCCGCCTCGGCTGCGATGGCGGCGGCCGTCAGCGGATTATCACCCGTCACCATGATGGTCTTGATACCCATGCGGCGCAGGTCGGCGAACTTCTCCTTCACGCCGGACTTGATGATGTCCTTAAGGTAGACGACGCCCAGCACACGTCGGTCCTTTGCCACGACCAACGGGGTGCCGCCCACCTTCGCAATGCGTTCGACGGCCTCGTCGCACTCCTTCGAAAACGCTCCTCCGGCAGCCTCCACATAAGCGCGAACGGAATCGGCCGCACCCTTGCGAATCTCGCTGTCGGCGTAGTTCACACCGGACATGCGGGTCGCCGCGGTGAAGGGGATGAACTCCATGCCCTTATCCTCGAGTGTGCGGCCGCGCAGCCCAAACTGCTCCTTGGCGAGCACGACGATGGAGCGGCCCTCGGGGGTCTCATCCGCCAGAGAGGACAGCTGCGCGGCATCGGCGAGTTCTGCCGGATCGACACCGTCGACCGGAATGAACTCAGCGGCCTGGCGGTTGCCCAAGGTGATGGTACCGGTCTTATCGAGCATGAGGATGTCGACGTCGCCGGCGGCCTCGATGGCGCGGCCGGACATGGCCAGCACGTTGGCCTCGTTCAGTCGGCTCATGCCGGCGATGCCAATGGCGGACAGCAGCGCACCAATGGTGGTGGGCGCCAGACAGACGAGCAAGGCAACGAGCATGGTCACAGCGGTGGGATTCGCCATACCGTTGAGCCCTGCAGAGAAACTCGAGTAGCAATACAGTGCGATCGTCACGAGGATGAAGATGACGGACAGAGCAACCAGAAAGATCTCGAGCGCGACCTCGTTGGGGGTCTTCTTGCGGGCGGCGCCCTCGACCATGGCGATCATCTTATCCAGGAAGCTCTGGCCAGGCTCGCTGGTAATTTTCACCACAATCCAATCGGAAAGCACGGTAGTGCCGCCAGTGACGGCAGAACGGTCGCCGCCAGCCTCACGAACCACGGGTGCAGACTCGCCGGTGATGGCCGACTCATCAACCGAGGCGGCACCCTCGATGACATCGCCGTCTCCCGGAATCTGCTCGCCGGCGCGCACGACCACCAGATCCCCGCGTGAGAGCTCGGTACCGGGAACGACCGTGAAACGGTCCTTATCCTCGACGGACTCGATGCGATGGGCCTCGACGTCCTTTTTCGCCGCGCGCAGGGAATCTGCCTGCGCCTTACCGCGGCCCTCGGCAAGCGCCTCGGCAAAATTTGAAAAGAGGTCGGTCAGCCAGAGAATGACGGCAATGGCGATCACATAGTACGTGGGGACGTCGGCGTCCTGTACCCCAATAATTGAGGCGATAGCCAGAATGGAGGTCATGGCGGCCGACAGCCACACCAGGAACATGACCGGGTTTTGGACCTGGACACGGGGGTCAAGCTTGGCAAATGAATCGCGCACCGCGCGGCTCATCATGTCTTTTTGCATAGCCATAAATCTGCGACTCCTTTACGCAACCATCTGGAAGAATTCGGCAACGGGACCAAGCGCCAACGCCGGGAAGAAGCTCAGGGCGCCAATCAGCAGAACGACGAATACCAGCAGGAACACGAACATGGCATTGGTGGTGGAAAGCGTGCCGGCGCCCTCGGCGACCTTGCCCTTCCCGGCCAGCGAGCCCGCGATGGCGAGCGTGCCCGCAATCGGCAGGAACCGCGCGAACAGCATCTCGATACCCAGCAGCACGTTGATCCACGGGATGTTGCAGTTCATGCCGGCGAATGAGGAGCCGTTGTTGCCGCCAGCCGAAGTAAGGGTGTACAGGACCTCGGAGAAGCCATGCGCCCCGCCGTTGTTGAGTTGGTCGACAAGACCGGGCACCATGCAGGCGATAGTGGAGCTCACCAGAATGGCGAACGGGGTGGCGAGACACAGAACCACCGCCCAGCGCATCTCGGTCGGCTCGATCTTCTTGCCCAGGAACTCGGGCGTGCGGCCGACCATAAGGCCGGCGATAAATACCGTGAGGATGGCGAAGCCGATCATGCCGTACAGGCCGCAGCCCACGCCGCCGAACACCACCTCGCCCAGCGCTATCTGGAGCATCTGGACAAACCCGCCGAGCGGGGTGTAGGAGTCGTGCATGGAGTTGACCGAGCCGTTGGAAGCAGCCGTCGTGAAAGCGGACCAGGTAGAAGAGGAGGCGATGCCAAAGCGGCTCTCCTTGCCCTCCATGTTGCCGCCCGCCTGGCCATCGGTCATCTCGATGTTGACCGCGCCGCCATCTGCCAGCTGCGGCGTACCCATATGCTCGTTAACGGCGATGATGCCGGTAAAGACCACGAGCAGGATAAACATCGCCGCGAAGATGGCCTTGCCCTGCCTGGCATTCTTGACACCGATGCCGAAGGTGAAGCAGCAGGCGACCGGAATCAGCAGCAAGCTGGTCATCTCGATGATGTTGGTGAAGGCATTGGGGTTCTCATACGGATGCGCAGAGTTCGCGCCAAAGAAGCCGCCGCCGTTGGTGCCGGATTGTTTGATGGCAACCTGGCTGGCCGCAGGACCCTGGGGCAAAAACTGCTCGGTGACCACGCGGGCGCCCTCGACGACCTTGCCGTCGACCTTGACCGTGTCGCCCTCGATCTGGGCGCCGTCGATGACGCTCCAACCGCCGCCTGCATTAGGCTGGACAGCAACGGGCTCTACGAGCTCAGCCTTCTGAGCCGGCTGAAAATTGGAGATAACGCCACCGGCAGCCAGGCAGATGCCGAACACGAGGTTCAGCGGGATGAGCACATACAGGACGGTGCGGGTGAGGTCGACCCAGAAGGAACCCAGACCCTGCTCCTTGACCTGACGGAAACCGCGGATGAGCGCGAACATGACCGCAATACCGGTGCCGGCGGACAAGAAGTTTTGCACGGTGAGGCCCATGAACTGCACAAAGTAGGACAGGGTGGTCTCACCGGAATAGGATTGCCAGTTGGTGTTGGTTATGAAGGAAGCAGCCGTATTGAACGACAGGTCCCATGACACACCCGGCAGGTGCTGGGGATTGCCTGGCAAGAAAGACTGAAGCACCTGGAGTGCCACAAGAGCCACGAGGCCGATCCCCGAAAAGACCAGCACGCTCGCCAGATAGCGCCTACACCCCATCTGCTCTGCCGCGTCGATGCGAAGCAGACGATAGACGCCACGCTCCACAGGAGCAAACACAGGCGACAGGAACGTATGCTCACCATCCATGATATGGGCCATGAACCGACCGAGCGGAACGGCCAAGACGACGAGCACGGCAAAGTACAAGATGTACTGAATCGCAGCATCCATAGTTTACGAATCACTCCTCATCAGAATGTAGATGTAATAGATAAAGAGTCCAATGCAGACGACTCCGATGATGGGACTGAGGATGTCCATTTACCGCCCCTTTCACGCGCGGTCCGATGTCTCGGACGCCTGCTCTCGCAAGCGTCTGGGGACAGTAAACGCTTCTAGGGATTAAAGAGGCGTGAGGGCCGGGGCCCACGTCCTTAAGATGCCGTAAAGATGCAGGTAGAAAGCACTATTGCGGCTGCAGTGCGCCTATACTCGACCTCGCGAGCATACAGTGGCGTCCTCACCGCGTATGCACGCATGGACAACGCTTCAGAAAGGCTACGCTATGCAGCGCGACGCATCGGACACTCGCGTCAATCCAGACCTCATCCTCAAGGCAATTGAGAAAGACGAGGTCGCCGATGACGCTCGAACCAGCCGGGGACACCTCAAGATTTTCTTTGGCTACGCTGCCGGCGCAGGCAAAACCTATGCGATGCTTCAAGCCGCCCACGCCGCCAAGCGGCGAGGTGTTGACGTCGTCGCGGGGTACATTGAGCCGCACGAACGTCCGGCAACTGCCCATCTTGCACAAGAGCTTGAGAAAGTGCCCTGTAAACTCATCGAGCACAACGGCATTGCGCTCAGCGAGTTCGATCTAGATGCGGCTATCGAACGCGCCCCTCAGCTCATCCTTGTCGACGAGCTCGCCCATACGAATGCGCCGGGGTCTCGCCACGACAAACGCTATCGAGACGTCGAGGAACTTCTACATGCGGGCATCGACGTCTATACGACCGTGAACGTTCAGCATATCGAGAGCCTAAACGACATGGTTGCATCCATCACCGGCGTTGTCGTGAGCGAACGAATCCCCGACCGTATCTTCGATGATGCCGACCAGGTCGAGCTCGTCGACATAGAGCCCGAAGACCTACTTGAGCGCCTTCGCGCCGGCCTCGTCTACCGTCCCGCGCAAGCCGCCCGAGCGCAACAGCATTTTTTTACCGTCGAGAACCTCACCGCACTCCGAGAAATCGCGCTGCGCCGCTGCGCCGATCGCACCGGCCACCTCACAGACGCCGCACGCGTGCTGGGAAACCGTGACTACTACACCAGGGAGCGTATCTTAGTCTGTGTCTCCCCGGCGCCGACCAATCCCCGCATCGTCCGTGCCGCCGCGCGCATGGCGAAAGCGTTTCGCAGCGAGCTCGTCGCTCTGTTCGTAGAGAGCCCGCACACGCAAGCCATGAGCGATAATGAGCGTACCAAGCTTGCAGCCAATATCGCCCTAGCCGAGCAGCTCGGAGCACATATGGAAACCGTCTATGGCGACGACATCGCGTTTCAGATCTCCGAGTTCGCGCGCCTGTCGGGTATTTCGAAGATCGTCATGGGGCGCACGGGCGAGCGCAGCAGCGTCCGTCAGGCCCTCTTTGGCCGCAAATCTCTCGTAGAACAGCTCATAACATTCGCCCCGAACCTCGACATTTACATCATTCCAGACCAGTCGACTCCGCCCTCCCGGCCCAAAGGACGCCGCCGTACGCTCGCCCTGCAGCCGCCCAACAGCCGAAACGTGCTTCGCACGCTGGCCCTCTCTCTTGTCGCCACGGCGATCGGCACGGCTTTCCGCCATCTGGGATTTGCCGATTCCAGCATCATATCCCTCTATATCCTCACGGCCCTGCTGACCGCCGTCACCACGACGGGGCGTATCTGCACGATCGTATCGAGCGTGCTCTCTGTAGTGCTTTACAACTTCTGCTTCGTCACGCCTCTGTTTTCGCTCGCCAGCTACGACCGAAGCTATCTGGTCACGTTCGGCATCATGTTCGCTACCGCTATGGTCGCCGGCGAGTTAACTGCGCGCATCGCCGACAACGCCCGTACCTCCGCCGAGAACGCATTCAAAACGCGCGTACTCCTCGAAACGAACCAGCTCTTGCAGCAAGCCCATAGCGCGGAGGAGTGCGCCCGCGTCGCCATGAACCAACTCGTCAAACTGCTAAAACTCGACGTGGTCTTCTACACCGCCGAACATGGCACGCTCGGCAAAGCGCTCTATGAGTCCGCTGGCACCGAAAACCGATCCGCGTCGCTGCTCACCGACTACGAGCGCGCCGTTGCAACCTGGACCTACACCAACAACAAGCGCGCGGGCGCAAGCACGCGGACCCTGCCTGAGGCACACTGTCTCTACCTCGCGGTTCGCACCGGCGACAAGGTATTCGGTGTCATCGGCATCGCCCTGGAGGGGCGCGAGATCGAAGCCTTCGAGCATTCGATCGTCCTATCTATCGTAGGTGAATGCGCCTTGGCGCTCGAAAGCGACCGGGCGGCGCAAGAGCGCGAAGAGGCTGCGGTCTTGGCGAAAAACGAGCAGCTGCGCGCCAACCTTTTGCGCTCCATCGGCCACGATTTGAGGACACCCCTCACGGCTATATCCGGATCTGCGGCAATCCTTCGGAAGAGCGACGAGAAGCTCAGCCTCGAACAGCGCTGCGATCTTGCCGATGCCATCTACGACGATTCCCTCTGGCTTATCGATACCGTGGAAAACCTCCTCGCCATCACACGCGTCGAGGACGGCACCATTCGCCTCAACTTAACATCCGAGCTCATCGACGAGGTCATCGAGGCCGCCCTCAGCCATGTCGCCCAAGCATCGCATGGACGTGCCGTCACCATCGAGCACACTGACGACATCCTGCTGGTACGCATCGACGTCCATCTCATCATGCAGGTGCTTACGAATCTCATCATGAACGCCTTCAAATACACGCCCGAGGACTCGACTGTCACCATCAGCGCACGTCGCGAGGGTGAGTTCATCGTGGTGGACGTCGCGGACGATGGGCCGGGTGTAGCAGACTGCGACAAGCCTCATATCTTTGAGCGCTTCTTCACCTCAAGCAATACGCGGCCCGTGGATTCGCGTCGAAGCATCGGCCTTGGGCTGTCGCTCTGCCGCTCCATCGTGGAGGCGCATGGCGGCGTCATCGAAGTTCGCGACAACCACCCCCATGGGGCCGTCTTCCGTTTTACCCTGCCTGCCGAGGAGATCGAGATTCATGAATAATGCCGCTAAGCCACGCGTCCTCTTGGTCGAAGATGACCTGACCGTTCAAAACCTCGTTTCGACCGCGCTTGACCTTCACGGCTATGTCGTGAGCAAGGTTTGCAACGGCCAGGCCGCCATCATGGATGCGGTGTCGCACGGCCCCAGCCTCATCATGCTCGACCTCGGCCTTCCCGACATTGACGGTATCGAGGTCATCACGAAGATCCGAAGTTGGTCGGCAGTCCCCATTATCGTCATTTCGGCGCGCACCGAAGATTCCGACAAGATTGCAGCACTTGACGCAGGGGCAGACGACTACCTCACCAAGCCCTTTTCTGTGGATGAGTTGCTCGCGCGCGTCCGTGCGAATTTGAGGCGCTCCTCGATGGCGTCGAGCGAGTCGACAGAAGCGAGCACGTTCGACAACGGTCCGCTGCATATCGACTACGCCGCGGGATACGCTACGAAAGACGGACGCGAGCTCTCGCTCACCCCAACCGAGTACAAATTGCTCGTCCTTCTGGCGAAAAACGTCGACAAGGTGCTCACCCACACCTTCATCACCCGCGAGATATGGGGCACGGGTTGGGACAGCGATCTGGCGAGCCTGCGCGTGTTCATGCGCACCCTGCGCAAGAAGATCGAGGCAGACCCCTCTCACCCCAAGATGATTCAGACGCACATGGGTGTCGGATACCGCATGCAGCGTCTCTAGCCCGCCCAACAAAAAGTTGCGGTGGAATACGGAGTAGATAAGGCCTTTGACAGCCAAAACAGTCCGTATTTCACCGCAACTGATGGATGGAATGTGTTAGAGGCCCAGGTAGCTGGTCATGCCTTCGACGGCGAGCTTGGCGCCTGCCACGGCATGAACCACCGTGAGCGGGCCGTTAACCACGTCGCCGGCGGCAAAGACGCCAGGCACCGTTGTCATGCCGTTCTCGTCGACCGAAAGCAGGCCACGATGGTCGGTCTCCAGGCCGCCCGTCGTAAGCACAAGCTTGTCTTTGGGCACCTGCGAAGCCGCAATCACAACTGTGTCGGCAGACACATGGTCGAGCTCCTCCTCGTAGCCCACCACATTGTTGTCCTCGTCAAAGATAGCCGTCTCGAACACCGGACCGTTATCGTCGATGG
>URTB01000027.1 GCA_900550595.1 uncultured Collinsella sp. | reverse complement strand
AGCCTCTGGGCGGCAAGGCTCAGTTCGGCGGTCAGCGCTTCGGCGAGATGGAAGTTTGGGCACTGTACGCATACGGTGCTTCCAACGTCCTGCAGGAGATCCTGACCGTCAAGTCCGACGATACCGTGGGCCGCGTCAAGACCTACGAGTCCATCGTCAAGGGCGAGAACGTCCCGGTTCCGGGTATCCCCGAGTCCTTCAAGGTTCTCGTCAAGGAGATCCGTTCCCTCGCACTGGACATCGAGCCCATGCACGATGCCGACGAGGACGCCTCCGCCCCTGTGACCGCCGAGGAGACCTCTGCTCTCGACGACCTGGCTGCGCTCGCCGGCGTTGACACCGACGTCGAGGCCCAGGATGCCGAGACCGCCGAGGCACCCGAGGCTGTCGCCGCCACGACCACTGATAAGGAGTAGTTGACTGTGGCAGATTTCGAAGCTACTGATTTTGACTCGGTAAAGATCTCCCTTGCCTCCGCCGACCAGATCCGTTCCTGGTCGCACGGTGAGGTCAAGAAGCCGGAGACCATCAATTACCGTACCCTCAAGCCCGAGAAGGACGGCCTGTTCTGCGAGAAGATCTTCGGTCCCGCCAAGGACTGGGAGTGCTCCTGCGGCAAGTACAAGGGCATCCGCTTTAAGGGCATCGTCTGCGAGCGCTGCGGCGTCGAGGTCACCTCGGCCAAGGTTCGTCGCGAGCGCATGGGTCACATCGAGCTCGCCGCTCCCGTGTCCCACATCTGGTACTTCAAGAGCCCCACGAGCTTCCCGATGAGCCGTATGCTCGACATCAAGTCCAAGGACCTCGAGAAGGTTCTGTACTTTGCCAGCTACATCATCACCGAGGTCGACTACGAGGCTCGCGAGGCCGACGCTGACGACCTGCGCGAGGAGCTCGCCGCCGATCTGGAAGAGATCGATGCCGAGTGCGCCCGCCAGATCGAGTCCCTCAAGGAGCAGGGCAACCCCGAGAACTTTGACGAGTTCTCCGACGAGGAGCCGCTGACCCCCGAGGAGATCGCCTCTGGCATCGTCGACATCGAGGAAGAGTGCAAGGACGATAAGCAGCTCCGCACGGACGCCTTCAACGCCTTCATGAAGCTCACCGAGCGCGACCTCATCTCCGATGAGCCGCTGTTCCGCGAGATGACCCGTTACTACTCCATGTACTTCAAGGGTGGTATGGGTGCCGAGGCCGTTCGCGACCTGCTCGCTGCCATCGACCTCCCCTCCGAGGCCGAGAAGCTCAAGGCCATCATCGCCGACGAGGACTCCCAGAAGCAGAAGCGCGAGAAGGCCGTCAAGCGCCTCGAGGTCGTTGACGCCTTCCTGAAGGGCGGCAACAGCCCCGCGAACATGATCCTGGATGTCATCCCGGTCATTCCGCCCGATCTGCGCCCGATGGTCCAGCTCGACGGCGGCCGCTTCGCCGCGTCCGACCTCAACGACCTGTACCGTCGCGTGATCAACCGTAACAACCGACTCAAGCGCCTGCTCGACCTGGACGCCCCTGCGATCATCGTGAACAACGAGAAGCGCATGCTCCAGGAGTCCGTGGACGCCCTGTTCGACAACGGCCGTCGTGGTCGCCCGGTCTCTGGCCGTGGCGGTCGCCCGCTCAAGTCGCTCGCTGAGGCCCTCAAGGGCAAGCAGGGTCGTTTCCGTCAGAACCTGCTGGGCAAGCGTGTCGACTACTCCGGCCGTTCGGTAATCGTTACCGACCCCAAGCTGCTGCTGCACCAGTGCGGTCTGCCCAAGACCATGGCGCTGGAGCTCTTCAAGCCCTTCGTCATGAAGCGCCTGGTCGAGCTTGGCAAGGTCGAGAACATCAAGGGCGCCAAGCGCGCTATCGACCGCGGTGCCACCTTTGTGTGGGATATCCTCGAAGAGGTCATCGACGGCCGCGTCGTGCTGCTCAACCGTGCACCGACCCTGCACCGTCTGTCCATCCAGGCCTTTGAGCCGGTGCTGGTCGAGGGCAAGGCTATCCACCTGCATCCGCTGGTCTGCTCGCCCTTCAACGCCGACTTCGACGGCGACCAGATGTCTGTCCACGTGCCGCTGTCCAGCCAGGCTCAGGCCGAGGCTCGCGTGCTCATGCTCTCTGCGAACAACCTGCGCTCGCCGGCATCCGGCAAGCCGGTTAACATCCCTTCGCAGGACATGATCATTGGTGTGTACTACCTTACCCAGGTCCGCGAGGGTCTGCCGGGCGAGAACCACGTGTTCGCCAGCTTCGACGACGCGCTGCACGCCTATGACTGCCGTTCCGAGGTCGACATGCAGGCCAAGATCCAGGTTCGCGTGTCCGCTGCCGATGCCAACGTCATCAACGAGGACGGCACCCGTATCTTCCGCGTCAAGAACGGCAAGAACGAGTTCGTCGACTACGACGTCACCGGCAACAAGACCGCGCGCTTCGAGACCTCTATCGGCCGCATCATCTTCAACCGCCAGTGCCTGCCCGAAGACTATGAGTTCATGAACTACAAGATGGTCAAGGGCGATGTGGCCAAGCTGGTTGCCGACTGCTGCGATCGTTACCCCGAGGCCAAGGTCGGCCCGATCCTCGACGCCATCAAGTACTCCGGCTTCCACTACGCTACCCGCGCCGGCCTCACCATCTCGGTGTGGGACGCTCTCATCCCTGCCGAGAAGCAGGAGCTGCTCGATCGCGCCCAGGCCAACGTCGACCAGATCAACGAGTACTTCGAGGAGGGCTTCATCAACGAGACGGAGCGCCACATCGAAGTCGTTAACGAGTGGACCGCTTGTACCGACAAGGTTGCAGCGCTCATGCTCGACTTGTTCGACGAGGAGAACCCGCTCTATATGATGGCCGACTCCGGCGCCCGTGGTTCTAAGACCCAGCTGCGTCAGCTCGGCGGCATGCGTGGCCTGATGGCAGACATGTCCGGCGAGACGATCGACCTTCCCATTAAGGCGAACTTCCGCGAGGGCCTGTTGCCGCTCGAGTACTTCATTTCGACCTACGGCGCCCGTAAGGGCCTGGTCGATACCGCATCCCACACCTCGGACTCTGGTTACCTGACCCGTCGTCTGGTCGACGTGGCCCAGGACGTCATCGTCCGCGAGGAGGACTGCGGTACGCACGAGGGCGTCACCTACAACCTCATCATCCCCGGCACCACCGACCTCAACACCGACCTCGTCGGCCGTTGCTTCATTGAGGACGTCGTGGCTCCCGATGGCACCGTGCTCTTTGAGCAGGACGGCTACATCGAGAAGGTCGCCGACATCCAGAAGATGGTCGATGCGGGCCTCAAGAAGGTCAAGCTTCGCGCGCTGCTCACCTGCCGCTCCAAGTACGGCGTGTGCCAGAAGTGCTACGGCTGGGATCTTTCCACCCGTCGTCCGGTCGCCATCGGTACCGCGGTCGGCATTATTGCCGCCCAGTCCATCGGCGAGCCCGGTACGCAGCTTACGATGCGTACCATTCACTCCGGCGGCGTCGCTGGCGTCGACGATATTACGCAGGGTCTGCCTACGGTCAGCCGTATGTTCGATATCGTCGGCAACGTCAACGAGAAGATCCTGGGTCGCGAGGCCGAGCTGGCTCCGTACTCCGGCCACCTCTCGATTAAGCCCGAGAAGTCCGAGTACGTGTTGACGCTCACCGACTCCGAGGATCACACCCGTGTCCTCGACGAGCGCCGCGTCCCCGCTTCGGTGCGCTTTATGCCCGAGATCGAGGACGGCTGCGAGGTTCGCGCCGGCGATCAGATCACTAAGGGCTTCGTCAACTTCCGCAACCTGCGCAAGCTGACCGACATCGAGTCGACGATGCACACCTTCGTCGAGAGCGTTAAGGACGTATACACCAGCCAGGGCGTCGATCTGAACGACAAGCACATCGAGGTGCTCGCACGTCAGATGCTGCGTCGCGTTCAGATCACCAACCCCGGTGACTCCAAGTACCTGCTTGGTCAGTACGTCGACCGCTACGAGTTTTCTGACGAGGTCGAGCGCGTTGCCCGTCTGGGCGGTCAGGCTCCCGTGGCCGAGCCCGTCATCCTGGGTACGCTCAAGGTCGCGTCCAACATCGACTCCTGGCTGTCGAGCGCTTCGTTCATCCGTACCGCCGGCGTCCTTACCGAGGCTGCCATCGAGGGCAAGGTCGACCACCTGCTCGACCTTAAGTCCAACGTCATCGTCGGTAAGAAGATCCCGGCTGGTACCGGCCTCAAGCCGTACGCCAACGCCAAGCTGACGTATCGCACGGCCGACGGCTATGTTGACATCGACGGTCCGGCTTCGCCCAACGCCAAGTCGCTGCCCGAGTGGGCTCCGGTGGAGCTCAAGGACCTGGACGAGCAGCTCCCGCAGCAGCTCGACTGGGCCGGCTACGACGAGTTCGGTGGTGCTGACGGTTCGTTCACCCGCAACGGCCATACCATCTCCGCCGAGAAGGCTCGCCTGTACCTGTTCGACGACCTGGGCGTGTCGCAGCGCTGGACCAACAAGTTCAGCGAGGTCGGCATCGAGACGGTCGGCGACCTGGTCGGCAAGTCCGAGGAGGATCTGCTGCGCATCGATGGTATCGGTGCCAAGGCGATCGAGGAGCTCCGTGACGGCCTGGAGGCCCACGACCTGCTCTACATCCTCGAGAACAACGACGACGTTGCCGACGAGGAAGACCTCTCGCAGCTGCTGCAGATGGTCTTTAGCCCCGACGGTCCGGACGATATCCTGCTGGGTACCTCCGCTCCGACGCATCACGCTGACGCCGACGAGGAGCTCCTGGGCGCCCCGATCGACGACAAGAAGGCTCCCGCCAACGGCGCGATCAACGAGGACATGGCTTCCCTCGACGAGCTGCTCAACCAGCTCGTGGACACTGACGACGCCGAAGAGGCCAAGGACAACGACGAGGAGTAATTTCCTAGTACGTTAACCGTTCTTCCAAAGACCCGCTTCCCAACAGGGGAGCGGGTCTTTTTTGGTGAGGAACGTTGCCCCGACGAGCACGTCGGATTCCCGGAACGGGCCGCCCGCTGTTTAAGTTTGTCGCGAGTTCCGCACGCAAAGGAAAGCACTTAATGTGCTTTCCGTCTTGCGCAGGACTGTAGAGCAGCAAACTTAAACAGCGGGCGGCCCGTTCCGGGAATCTGCCCCCGCGCACAGAAGGGGGTTCCTTTTGCCAAAAAGGGACAGGTTTATTTTGGTAGGTTATTCCTGCTTGAATTTGAAACATATCGCTCGGTCAAAGCGTATCTATGGTGAGGGCCTCATCAAGAATCATTAACGTCACCGGGAGGTGATTATGGAAGAACAAACATTTAGACAGGCGGTCGAAGATCACCGAGATGTCGTGTTTCGAATCGCGTTGACGTATCTGCGCGATCGCGCCGATGCCGATGATGTTGCCCAAGATGTCTTTCTTAAGCTGCTCAAAAGCGATACGCAATTTGAGAGTTGGAAGCATCTTCGCCGCTGGCTTATCCGGGTCACGATCAATGAATGCAAATCGCTCTTTCGAAAGCCATGGAGGCGTGTGGAGGATATTGAGAACCTGGCCGATTCGCTTTCGACGGCGCAGGAGGAGACCAAGGCGGTCCTGTCAGACGTTATGCGACTTCCGGAGCGATTCCGCGTTCCCATCGTGCTCTATTACTATCTGGGCTTTTCGACCTCAGAGATTGCCGAGTTACTGCATGTACCAGCCGCGACCGTTCGAACGCGTTTAGCACGCGGTCGATCGAAGCTCAAATTCATCCTAGAGGAGGGCGACCGTGAAATCCAACCAAATCAAGCAGGCCTTCGAGTCCGTCCAAGCCGATAGCGATCTTGCTGACCGTGTTCTTTATGCCGCTGCTGGTGAGCCGCTTCGCCGAAAGGGTCACGCGAAGCCTCTGTATGTTGCCGTGATCGGATGCCTTGCCGGAGTGCTGGCGACCGGAGGGGTCGCCTACGCCGTCGTCAATTCCAGCTATTTTGCCTCTGCCTGGGGAAACCATGGCAACGGAGAGTCCATTACCTGGACTCAAGGTGGCTCGTCGGGGACTAAATATACCTACACCAGAGAGTTTGGTGATGGTATCGCGCCCCAAAGCTTGGAGGGTTCAGTACAGAAGGTCAATCTGTCCGTCGAGGGCAACGGCTATACGCTTGATATCCATGAGATGGCAATCGACCAAAACGGCTGCGGAGCCGTGACGTTTACGTTGTCCAATCCAAATGGTGTTAACTACTACAAGCCGGCAGCAGAGACTGGCGAACTTGTTCTCTATGGTGAAGAAGAACAAGGAATCGGCACGCCCAGCATGAACTTCGGCGAGGAATGGGCTGATACACGCTGCACCATTGATAAAGACACATCAAGCGACACGGTCATTAACGGCACGATGTACTTTGCATCTTGGAATCGCGATCGAGATTTACGACATGCGGTCACCTGGAATATCAGTTGGACGGAGGGCAAAGGTGAGGATGCGAAGGTGATCGAGGTATCGACGCCAGAGTTTAACGTCGGAGCGTACGTCGATACAAAGGGGCTCCGCTCCGATGACTCGCCTCTCGAGATCAGCCCGTTTTCCATCCAGACGCACATCGATGATCTGGGCTATGAAGCAGTTGATCATAAACTGACCGTCAGCTACAAGGATGGATCGGAGCAGATTATCGAAGATGACGACGCAGGGGCGTACAATTTCTATGTTTCGATGGCACGCAATAGCGGAGAGAACATTTGGGTGCCAACGAAGTTGATTGATGTCGACCAAGTGGTTTCAGTAACGCTCGAAGGCACACGCTGCGCTTCAACAGGGGGCGCCGAAACGTCGGAACCCTTTGCCATTGTCTATTCGTAAGATTTGGGGCTGCTTCCTGCTAGGGGAGGCGGCCCATTTTGCGTTAAATGGGCGGTTAAAGCGAGCGATATTCGTCCGGTTTTCGGAAGTATGCGGCAAAATCCCAATAGGTCGACCACGCCGCATAAGCTCAAGCGGCCTGCCTGCGGGTTTGTTATCGCAAAATCCCTGTGTGCTCGGTAAGTTCAAAATTTGCCGCATACTTCCGAAAACGCCGCCGATTTCCATATGACAGATGAGAGCAGATCACCGCTGGAGCACGGCGTTTCCCCAGATATAACCGACCAAAATAAACCTGTCCCTTTTTGGAAGGTAACATTGCCCCGACGAGCACGTCGGATTCCCGGGCCGGGCGGCACAGGGGTTAAGTTTGTCGCGAGTTCCGCACGAGCCGGAGGCCACTTAATGTGGCCTCCGTGCGAGCCAGGACTGTAGAGCAGCAAACTTAACCCCTGTGCCGCCCGGCCCGGGAATCCGCCCCCGCGCACAGAAGGGGATTCCTTTTGTGTAGGCTTTGCGGAAATGTGCCAATTTTAGGATACGCCCGGCGGCGTGGTGTGTTGACGGCACAGCTAACGGCACGTATCCTATCGAACTGCGTGTTTCGTAGGGGGATGCTGACCCCTCGATTCAAGCCGTTGCACTTTACAGAAAGCTGGAATCATTCGAGAAGGAGTACGCTTTGCCTACTATTAACCAGCTGGTTCGCCAGGGCCGTCGTTCCGTGCCCAAGAAGTCCAAGAACGCTGCTCTGCAGCACAACTCCCAGAAGCGCGGCGTGTGCACCCGCGTCTTCACCACGAGCCCCAAGAAGCCGAACTCGGCTCTTCGTAAGGTTGCCCGTGTTCGCCTCGTCAACGGCATCGAAGTTACTGCTTACATCCCGGGTGAGGGCCACAACCTGCAGGAGCACTCCATCGTGCTCGTCCGCGGCGGTCGTGTCCGTGACCTCCCTGGTGTCCGTTATCACGTCATCCGTGGCGCCTACGACGCTGCTCCGGTCCAGAACCGTATGCAGGCCCGTTCCAAGTACGGTGCTAAGCGCCCCAAGGCTAAATAAGCCAGATAACGTTTTGATACTTTCGCCGTGTGCCGCCTAAGCGCCGCACGGTAGACACTTAAGGAGATTTCACATGCCGCGTCGTGCAGCAGCTAATCGTCGTGAGGTTCAGCCTGACGCCGTTTACAACAACCGCCTGGTGACTCAGCTCATCAACAAGGTCCTTCTTGACGGCAAGAAGGCCACCGCTGAGCGCATCGTTTACACCGCTTTCGAGATCGTTGCCGAGAAGTCCGAGGGTGGCGACGCTCTCGCTACCTTCAAGAAAGCTATGGACAACGTCAAGCCCACGCTCGAGGTTAAGCCCAAGCGTGTCGGTGGCGCTACCTATCAGGTCCCGATGGAGGTCAACTCCCGTCGTTCCACCGCTCTGGGTATCCGCTGGATCGTCAACTTCTCCCGCGCTCGCAAGGAGAAGACCATGGCCGAGCGTCTCGCCAACGAGATCCTCGACGCCTCCAACGGCCTGGGCGCTTCCGTCAAGAAGCGTGAGGACGTCTTCAAGATGGCCGAGGCCAACCGCGCGTTCTCTCACTATCGTTGGTAAGTTAAGGTAAGGAACTAACATGGCTAAGCCTAAGTACAAGCTTTCCGATACCCGTAACATCGGCATCATGGCCCACATCGATGCTGGTAAGACCACCACGACCGAGCGTATTCTTTACTACACCGGTAAGACCCACAAGATCGGTGAGGTCCATGAGGGCGCTGCCACCATGGACTGGATGGTTCAGGAGCAGGAGCGCGGCGTAACCATTACCTCCGCTGCTACCACGTGCTTCTGGAAGAAGGACGGTACCGACTACCGCATCCAGATCATCGACACCCCGGGCCACGTTGACTTCACCGCCGAGGTCGAGCGCTGCCTGCGCGTCCTCGATGGCGCTGTCGCCGTCTTCGACGCCGTTGCCGGCGTTCAGCCCCAGTCTGAGACCGTTTGGCGTCAGGCTTCTACCTTCAACGTCCCCCGCATCGCCTTCATCAACAAGTATGACCGCGTGGGCGCTGACTTCTTCAACGCTATCGAGACCATGAAGGATCGTCTCGACGCCAACGCCGTGGCCGCTCAGGTCCCGATGGGCGCCGAGGACAACTTCTGGGGCGTTATCGACCTGGTCACCATGACCGCATGGGACTTCAAGGCCGACGACAAGGGCATGACCTACCCCGAGCCGATGGACGAGATCCCGGCTGAGTTTGCTGACATCGCTGCCACCAAGCGCGAGGAGCTCCTCGACGCTGCTGCCAGTTTTGACGACGAGCTCATGGAGAAGATCCTCATGGAGGAGGACTTCACCGTCGAGGAGCTCAAGGCTGCTCTGCGCAAGGGCGTTCTGGCCAACGAGCTCAACCTCGTCTTCGTGGGCTCCGCCTACAAGAACAAGGGCGTCCAGGAGCTGCTTGACGCTGTCGTTGACTACCTGCCCAGCCCGCTTGACGTCGAGGCCGTCACTGGTACCGATCCGGACACCGGCGAGGAGATCCAGCGTCATCCTTCCTTCGACGAGCCCTTCTCCGGCCTGGTCTTCAAGATCATGACCGACCCGTTCGTCGGTAAGCTCACCTACGTCCGTGTTTACTCCGGCCGCGCCGAGTCCGGCTCCTACGTGGTCAACGCTTCCAACGGTCAGCGCGAGCGCCTCGGCCGCATCCTCG
The DNA here is from genome assembly GCA_900550595.1 of uncultured Collinsella sp. GTDB lineage: Bacteria > Actinomycetota > Coriobacteriia > Coriobacteriales > Coriobacteriaceae > Collinsella. The sequence continues at coordinate 2,380 of URTB01000027.1, read as the reverse complement.
AGATGAACGCCGCCGAGCGTATTGACCGTGACGACGCTGCCGCCGGCGACATCGTCGCTTGCGTCGGCTTCAAGAACTCCACCACCGGTGACACACTGTGCGAAGAGGGCAAGGAGATTGTTCTCGAGAAGATCGAGTTCGCTAAGCCCGTTATCGACGTTGCCATCGAGCCCAAGACCAAGGCCGAGCAGGACAAGATGTCCCTGGCTCTGACCAAGCTCGCCGAGGAGGACCCGACCTTCCAGGTGTCCACCAACCACGAGACCGGCCAGACCATCATCGCTGGCATGGGCGAGCTGCACCTCGAGATCATCGTCGACCGTCTGCTCCGCGAGTTCAAGGTTGACGCTAACGTCGGTAAGCCCCAGGTTGCCTACCGCGAGACCGCTGGTCACGACGTCGAGAAGGCTGAGGGCAAGTTCGTCCGTCAGTCCGGCGGTCGCGGTCAGTACGGCCACGCCGTCATCAAGCTCGAGAAGATGGAGGAGGGCTTCGGCTACGAGTTCGTCAACGCTATCGTCGGCGGCGTCGTGCCCAAGGAGTACATCCCGTCCATCGACAAGGGCATCCAGGAGGCCCTGAACACCGGTGTTATCGCCGGCTTCCCGGTCCTCGACGTTAAGGTCACCCTGTTCGACGGTTCATACCACGAGGTCGACTCCTCCGAGGCCGCCTTCAAGATCGCCGGTTCCATGGCCATCAAGGACGCCCTCAAGAAGTCCGATCCGCAGCTGCTCGAGCCGATCATGGCTGTCGAGGTCGAGACCCCCGAGCAGTACATGGGCGACGTTATGGGCAACCTCTCCGGTCGCCGCGGCAAGATCGAGGGTATGGAGGATCGCAAGAACAGCAAGCTCATCCGTGCCAAGGTGCCGCTGGGCGAGATGTTCGGTTACGCTACCGACCTTCGCTCCCAGACCCAGGGCCGTGCATCCTACACGATGCAGTTCGACTCTTATGAGCCCGCGCCCAAGTCCATCGTGGACGAGGTCATGAGCAAGAACGCCTAAGTTCGAGCTCCCTGTTACGTAATCCGCGAGAACATCTCTCGCACTCTTTGGAGGTTTAAGTTGGCTACCCAGAAGATCCGCATTCGCCTCAAGGGCTATGATCACGAGGTCGTCGATCAGTCCGCGAAGCTCATCGTCGAGACCGCTCAGAAGACCGGCGCTCGCGTTTCCGGTCCTGTCCCCCTGCCCACCGAGCGCAACCTGTACACGGTTATCCGCTCGCCGCACGTGAACAAGGACTCCCGTGAGCAGTTCGAGATGCGCACCCACAAGCGCCTCATCGACATCCTCGACCCCACCTCGGGCACCGTTGATTCGCTCATGCGTCTCGACCTCCCCGCTGGCGTCGACATCGACATCAAGCTCTAAGCGATATCGCTCATAGCTTACAGAGCCCCGCTGCCATCTTGGTAGCGGGGTTCTTTTGTTTTGAATGATGGTTTGGACTGCTGGGTAATGCTGTCGAGTAGGTGGCTGTGGCGCCTTATTCGCTTATGGGGCGCAGCGATGCCTCCTCAAAATGGAAGGATTGCATGCCATCTTCCGTTTCGATACACGCGCGACCAAAGGCATCGACGGTTTTAAAGACGCCTCGCGCCAGTTCGTCTCCTGCGGGGGAGCGGGCGATAACGTGCTCCCCAATCCAATTGAGGTGAGTGACATATCCGCCGTGGATGGGCGCGAGCGGTCCGGCTTTTTCTTCTATGGCGTTGAGCAGATCTGCCCACGTGTCCACGGCGTTTACGACGGTGTGATAGACCTCTTTGAGTAACACATCGACGGCGGGAACGTTCTCGTTGAGATCCGAGAGACCGATTGCCGGCAGGCCGCCATCGGGAACCTCCGAGGGCGCAAAGTTCACATTGACGCCAATACCGCAGACGGCGAAAGGTCTGCCTTCGTTATCGCGTACGGCCTCGACCAGAATGCCGCCGAGCTTGCGTCCTCGCGCGACCAGGTCGTTGGGCCATTTGAGGCCAATCTCGTTTGCAAGACCCTGCTTTTCGAGCGCCTCGAGCACCGCTAGGCCGCTGACGGCGGCAATACCAGAGTACTTTGCAGGATTAACGCATGGACGCAGGATAATCGAAAGCAATAGGTTGCCGGCGGTTGAATCCCACTTGTGGCCGCGCCGGCCGCGTCCTGCTGTCTGAGCCCGGGCGGCAAGTCCTGTGCCGTGCGGCGCTCCCTGTTTTCCTGCTTCGAGCAGGTCATCGTTGGTCGATCCGGTTACGTCGACGATCGTTAATTTGGCATCCATAACGGCTGCTACCTCCTTAATGAATAAGTGAATAACGCAATGGTGTCGAGAGACAGACACAATGTGAAGCCTTTGTCGCATTTGGACAATTTAATGTTAACACGTCAAC